>JANYAN010000218.1 GCA_025361305.1 Burkholderiales bacterium | reverse complement strand
TGATCTCGATCCTCGAAGCCGTGAACCAGCTTTCGCAACGTGACTTGACCGCCCGCGCCCCGGTGACGCAGGACATCATTGGCACGGTATCGGACTCGATCAACGCGCTGACGGACGAAACCGCCCGGGTGTTGCGCGACGTGGCCACGATTGCCGGCAATGTGGCGCATGCCTCCGGCAAGGTGAAGGGCCAGGCCGACCTGGTGTCCAAGACCGCGCAGGACGAGCGCAAGAGCGTGGGCGAGGTGATCGTTTCGCTCTCCGACGCTACCGAGACGATGAACCAGGTCGCGGCACTGGCCGAGCAGAGCAACCGGTCCGCTGAGCGTGCGACGCAGGCTACCGACAACGCGCTGGCAACGGTGAATGGCACGGTCAAGGGCATGGAATCGATCCGCGAGACGATTTCCGAAACGGAAAAGCGCATCAAGCGGCTGGGCGAGCGCTCGCAGGAAATTACCGGCATCGTCAACCTGATCAACACCATTTCTGAACGCACTCACGTGCTGGCGCTGAACGCGTCCATGCAGGCCGCGGTGGCCGGCGAAGCAGGCCGCGGTTTCGCGGTGGTGGCCGAAGAAGTGCAGCGCCTTGCGGAAAGCTCGCGTAACGCGACGCAGCAGATCGGCACGCTGGTGGGCAACATCCAGCTGGAGACCAACGAAACCATCGCGACGGTGAACCGCACCATCAGCCAGGTGGTCGCCGGTTCCGAGCAAGCCCAGAAGGCCGGCGAGCAGATGCGCCTGACGAAGGAGATCACCGGTGAACTGGTGGCCCAGGTGCGTCGCATCGCGGCGTCCTCGGAAGCGCAGAAGGCCACGTCGGCCGATCTGCTCAAGTCAGTGCAGGGCATTGGCCTGTCCACGGAGCGCACCGCCCAGCAGATCGAGAGCCAGAACACTGAAACAGAAACGCTGCTGGACTCGGCACGCCGCCTGGTCGAATCGGTGAACGTGTTCAAGCTGGCCAAACTGGCCTGATCCCGACCCCGCCCCGAACCGCCACCAGGAGCCGAACCCATGAAACTCAAGGATCTGATCGAGGCGTTGGCCAGCGAGATCGAACTGGCCCGCACGCAACTCGAGGACAGCCTGCGCGAGCTGGCGACGCGGGACGCAGAAGACCCGGCTTTCATGGACGCTTTCGACCAGTACAGCGGCCAGGCTCAGCGAATGGGCGAGGCTGCCGAACTGGCCGGATTTCCCGGGCTGCAGGCTGTCTGCGCGCATGTCGTGCAGAACTGCCTGCTGCTGACGGTGACACCACCCGAGGAGCGGGGAGCTTTAGTTACCTTCCTGCGCGGCTGGCCACCCCTGATCGTGTACTACCTGCACAACCTGAGCGATCCGTCCACGGCGGTCGGCCTTGTCGACCACCTGTGCACGGCACCCGACCCCATGCCCGAAGAAGAGGCGATGAAGGTGATGCACATGCTCGGCGCAATGCCGCTGCAAATGACGCAGTCTGGCCAGGGCGACGGTGAGGCGCAGCGCCCGGTGCTGGCCACGCCGGAAGACGTCGCGCTGATGATGCCGGACGACGTGGACGACAAGTTGATGGAAGGCTTCAACCAGGAGGCGCCCGATCAGGCGCGCTACCTGGTGGCGCTGGCACGCAACATGGCGTCTGGCGAGGGCGACAGCTCCGACATCGTGGCCGCCAAGCGCGTGGCCCATACGCTCAAGGGTTCAGCGTCCATCATTGGATTGCGCGGCATCGCGTCGCTGGGCCATCATCTGGAAGATATCCTGGATCACTTCGAGCACGCTGGTGCGCAGGTGACCAAACAAGCCGCCGATGCACTGCTCGACGCCGCTTTCTGCCTCGAGCAGATGGTTGGCTTCGTGATGGGTGTCGACGACTACCCGCAACAATCGCAAGCAGTGCTGCAGGCCGTGCTGGACCTGGCCAACCGGATCGACCGGGGCGACTCGCTGGAAACGTCACCCGTACGGGCCGCCGTCGTGACTGCCGAAGCCCGCCCGGATGCGGCAGCGCAGCGGACCGAAAGCTCTGGCCCAGCAGCGGCGCCAGCCGGCGCTATGCGCGTCAGCATGCAGCGTATCGACGAGCTGTTCCGTGTCTCGGGCGAGGTGTCGGTGCACAGTTCCGCCATGGAAGCGAGCATCAAGGCTCTGGTCGACAGCTCGAAAGAACTGCTGGCCCAGAACCTGCGGGTGCAGAAGCGACTGTTCGAGCTGGAGACGGTGGTCGATGTGCGCACGCTCACGATGATGCGTGGCCGCAGCGGCCGTAGCAGTGATGCCGCGTTCGACCCGCTCGAGATGGACCAGTACAGCGAGTTGCACAGCACTTCGCACGCGCTGGTCGAAGAGGCCGCCGACGCCCGCGCGCTGGCGATGCGGCTGGAAGAAGAAATTGCCCAGGTGGCCAGCTTGCAGGCGCGCCAGCAGCGCCTGAACAAGGACATGCAGCACCTGGTGATCGGCACACGGATGGCCGAAGTCGGTACGCTCGAGTCGAGGCTGCACCGCAATGTGCGCACCACTTGCCAGGCGACCGAAAAGGAGGCCTCGTTGGTGATCGAGGGCGGCAAGACCCTGATCGACAGCGATGTGCTGAGCCGGCTGGCCGATCCGTTGCTGCACCTGCTGCGCAACGCGGTCGACCATGGCCTGGAGGCGCCTCGCGTGCGCCTGGGCCTGGGCAAGCCGCAAGCCGGCCGCATCGTGCTGAGTTTCTCCCGGCAGGGCCAGCAGGTCGTGCTGCGCTGCCAGGACGATGGCCGTGGCCTGGACCTGCTGGCCATCCAGCGGCGAGCCGTCGAGCGCGGACTGCTCGCCGAGGAACGGCCGATGACCGACGACGAAGTCGCGCGACTGATCCTGTTGCCCGGTTTTTCGACGCGCGACACCGTCAGCGAGGTCTCCGGCCGTGGCGTTGGCCTGGACGTGGTGCGCGACTGGGCGAGCGCGATGAACGGGTCGATCCGCATTTCGTCCAAGCCAGGACAAGGGTGCATGATCGAGCTGCGCTTCTCAGCGTCGCTGTCGACGGTGCAGACCCTGATCGTCGAAGCCTCGGGCCAGCGCTTTGCGTTGCCTTCGGTGCAGATCGACCAAGCCGTGCCGCGAGGTGTCGGCGAGTTCGAGACCATCGGCGAACAGCTGGTCTATCGCCATGGCAAACGCGTCTACCCGGCGCGGCGGCTGGCCGATGCGGCTGGGTTGCCGTTCGATGGTGCAAAGGCCCTGAACGAACACGATGCCGTCATCATCCGGCTCGACGACAAGGCCCACGCGCTGGCTGTGGACAGCCTGCTGGATGCGCGCGAACTTCTGGTCAAGAGCCCGGGCCGATATGCGCGGCACGTGCGCGGTGTGGCGGGCCTGTCGATCCTGGGGGACGGCAGCGTTGCCGTGAACCTTGACCTGGCCCAGCTGTTCGCAACGGGTACCCGCACGACCACAGCACGCGCGGCGGTGCCGATCGAGCTGCCGCAACGCGAGTTGCCCGGCGTGCTGATCGTGGACGACGCGCTGTCGGTGCGCAATTCGCTGCGCCAGCTGGTGCAGGACGCCGGCTACCGTGTCGAATCGGCACGCGATGGCATCGAGGCCATCGACACACTGCGCGGCTTCAAGCCCAGGGTGGTGTTGACGGATCTGGAAATGCCCAACATGAATGGTGTCGAGCTGACTTCGCATCTGCGGGGCCGCGACGATATGAAGGGCGTGCCGATCATCATGATCACCTCGCGCTCGCAGGACAAGCACCGCCGCATGGCCGAACAGGCCGGTGTCGACGCTTATCTCACCAAGCCCTACAACGACGGCGATCTGCTGCAGACCATCCGTCATCACATGGCCGCGTAAGCGCGGGAACCCAGGAGCCGACCATGCCCATCACCCAACCGCAGGCGCCGCTGCGCGGCAACTTCGTGTTGTTGCGCGCCGATACGCTGAGACTGCTGCTGCCCCAGGAAGAAGTCGGCGCGGCCGAGTACCTGGATTCGCGTCCGCAGGCGACCGCGGAGCCTGGCCTATTGCGTCTTACGGGCGAGGGGCAGGAGCGCTGCTTCGCCGCATTGTCGGCACAGATGACGCTGCTGCCCCAGTGCCCGGACGAGCGCTTCGTCGTCGCCACGCTGGGCCACGGCAGCGAGAAATTAGGTTGGTGCTGGGACGAACTACAGGTGTTGATCGACGTAGTGGTACAGCCGCATCCACTGCCAACCGTCCTGGTGGCACCGCACACACCGGTCGATTGCTACGCTCTGCACGATGGCGAACTGGCCTTTCTGTGCAGCGCCGACCGGTTGACCGAGTTCGCGCTGGCAACGGGGGTTGAATCATGAAACGGGATCTGGATCTGGAAACGGCGGACGCCGATGGCGTCGCACAACAGGAGCCGGGCGTCGTCGCCCGCCTGATCGAATTTGCGCGCGGCCGCATGGTTGCGCTGCCGCCCCACACGACGCTTGAAATCGTGGAACACCCGCAGGCGGTCACCGTTCCTGGCGCGGCGTACTACGGATACGGCCTGATGACCTGGCAGGGCCAACGCGTGCCGATGATCGATCTGGACGCGATGTTAAGAGCCTACCCGCAAGCACAGCGAACCCGCACGCCGCGCTACGCCTTGGTGGTTGCGTATCAGCGGGCGCCGGGCCTGCCCGTGGAGCACGGCGCGATTGGCCTGGCTGAGCTGCCGCAAAACGTGATGGTGCGCGACGCAGATTGTTGCGAGCTGCCGACCGACAGCGACATGTGGACCCACATTGCGCTTTCGTGCTTCCAGCTGGACGGCCAGCCCGTCCCCATCGTCGACACGGCACGCCTTTTCGGCGCGTACCACGGCTGAGAGTGCAGCCGGCCGGACCTCTCGATTTACCGCTGCGTTGGCGGCGGCGGGGGAGGCGGCATGTTGTATCCGTAGGGCGCGTTGCGCGCCCCGGGCACCTGATTGCCCTTGGCATACATGCACTGGGCGAAGGCATTGTTGTATTGGTACTGGATCGAACCGCCGCCATAGGCTGACCGGTTGACTCCGGCAGAAGAGCCGATGATGGCCCCCGTAGCCGCGCCAACGCCCGCCCCCTGATGGCCACCCACTGCCGCGCCCAGGCCCGCCCCCAGGACGGTGCCCAGCACGGCGGAACCGACCGCGCGCTGGTTCGCCGCATCCGCCTGGCCGCCAACCTGCGATTGGGCATACTGCTTGCAGGCATCCTGGTCTTGCAGGAACACCTCAAACGGCTTGTTCGGTGCCGGCAGCACCTGCACGGTCGGACCCATTGGGGTCACGGCACAACCGCCCAGCAGCACTAGCGCCGACAGCGCGACGAATGACAATTTTTTAACGCTCATAGGACACTCCTCTTGTTGAGACACGCGTCGACGCAGACAGTTCCGACGATGCCGTAAGCTTAGGGCTCATCGGGGGCAATCAAGAAGTTTTACTCTGCTTTACCTGACAGAAGTGGAGTTGCCCGGAGCGATGGTTTAAGCTGGCGAC
>JANYAN010000195.1 GCA_025361305.1 Burkholderiales bacterium | reverse complement strand
TGCAACTTCGTACCCAGTCACGAGGGGAGACGTCGCGCGCCGTCCTCGATTGCCTGGCGTACGGCGTTCCCCTGCTCGCAAATGCCAACGGTACCGCCGCCGAATACCCGCCGACTGTGCTGGTGCAGCTTGCGGATGATTTCGCCGACGAGGAACTGGTGGCCGCCCTGGAACGACTGAGGAACGAGCCACAGTTGCGTCAGCAGTTTTCAGCAGCCGGGAGGGCGTGGGTGGGTCAGTACCACGATCCGACCGAGATTGCGCACCAATACCATGACGCAATCGAGCACTTCGCTGCGGATCCGAAGCGCAAGGACTACTGGCAGCTTGTCGGCGACATCGGGGCACTTGGGGATCCGGGCTCTCAGGACGATCTCGTGGAAACGGCTGTCGCCATCGCCAGGACCATTCGTGATGACCCGGTCAGGCGTTGATATATTTCGACTAGGAGCGACGCGCCACCCATGGCCGGCGCGTCGCCCCGGAATAGTCAAATGCGTCAATTAGTCATGAGGAGCGTCGTCAGAGGGCTTGCGCGCTACGTATCGCGCCGCCCTTGGCTGGTGGCGGTGGCTGCTCGGCTCATGGTACTTGCCCCACCGCTGAAACGCTGGCTTCGTCGCTCAATCAAGGGGCCAGTCTCGCTGCCGCCACGACTCGAGCGAGGCCTGTCAGCCGACGAAGCGCAGGTCCTTCTTGATCTTCGCGGTGCGATCACGGCGCGGCGCCAGTCAGGCCGATGAAAATCCTGCTCGATCGGCGGCGCTGCCCGCCATCTGCAGGGTTCTACAGGGGCCTGACGTGCACCGAGTTGACCGGCAATGGACATACGCCCACGAAATCTGGCTCGCCCGCGTAGTCGACGTCGAAAGTCAGAGAGTTGTTCCACCAATCCTGGACGTCGTTGGTGTAATCGTCGCGGTCGTGAAGGCCAACGGTGATCGCGTAGCCGCCAGGCCCCAGGTTCAGCAAAAGCGTGAACTCGACTAACAGTCCCTCGCCAGCTCGGCATTCGATAGTGGTCTTGAGAAGATGGGTATTGGTACCAAAGATATCCTGACCCAAGCGGTCACGCACCATGAATCCCAGACTCAGATTGGCCGCGTCCACGGTCGACTCCAGCTCGATCCGCAGGCTCACTTCCTCACCACTGGCAAAGCGCCTTCTATCGCCGCGCTGATTGAGCAGTTCCGCACTGCGAATTTGCACATCGCCCTGGCCGTAACGGCGTTGGTCCAGGCTGGACGCATCGTCGAACTTCATCAAGAGCTTCTGATAGGTCAGGCAGGCCACTTCGGGCTCGCCCTGGTACGTAACCGAACCCGCTTCCAGAACGATGGCGCGGTCACATAAGACTTTGACAGCGTTGAGATCATGCGAGACGAATAGGAGGCTGCCACCGGCCCGTCGGAACGCCTGGATCTTCTGCAGGCATTTCTGCTGGAACCGCGCATCGCCAACCGACAGTGCCTCATCGATGATGAAGCATGAAGGGCGGGCATGGACCGCGATGGAAAAGCCCAGCCGCATGGCCATGCCGGAAGAATACGTGCGCACCGGAGCGTTAATGTAATCGCCAAGCTCGGAAAATCCAACGATGTGAGGAATCGACTCCTCGATTTCCGCATGGGTGAGGCCTAGCAATGCAGCGTTGGCGCGAACATTTTGCAAGCCCGACTGGTTGCCGTCAAAGCCGGCACCGAGTTCTAGCAGGCCTGCGACCTTGCCGGTGCTGCGCACGTGACCGGCATCGGGAAGCATGATGCCGGTCACGATCTTGAGCAAAGTTGATTTTCCCGCTCCGTTGCGCCCCACGATGGCTAGCGCCTCGCCAGCGGCGACGCTGAAACTGATATCACGCAGCGCCACGTGCGTGTGATGCAATGGCTTGCCGCCCACGGCTTCCCGCAGTCGGTCCATTGGATTGCGGTAAATGCGAAAGGTCTTGCACAGCCCTTCGACCGAAATGACGGCATCTGCATGGGCGCCGTCATTCATAGGAGGTCCCGGATGTCTTTTTCAAGATACCGCACCAATGAACGCCCCAGGATCAGCAGAATCA
>JANYAN010000159.1 GCA_025361305.1 Burkholderiales bacterium | reverse complement strand
CTGGCGTCCCCTATGCGCGCCGCAATCACGCCGGCGCGCCCACTCAGATAGGCCGAGTTGGGCACCTTCTCGAAGTACTTGGGGCGCGGCAGCATCACCACCAGGCGGGCCGCCTCATAGGCGTTGAGTTTGGTGGCGGATTTCCGGAAGTAGTGCTGGGCGGCGGCCTCGGCACCGAACACGCCTTCGCCCCATTCCACGCTGTTGAGGTAGATCTCCAGGATACGCTGCTTGCTCAGCGTCTTCTCCAGTGCAAATGTCAGGACAATCTCCTGGCCTTTGCGCAGCAGGGTACGCTCGCCCGAAAGAAGCAGGTTCTTGGCCAGTTGCTGCGTGATGGTCGAGCCCCCGACGATCTTCGTCGGCGTGGCGCCGGACCGCTGAGCCGGCAATGACCGCCGCGAGGCCTGCTCCTGTACCTTGGTGTTGCGCTGCCAGGCTTTTTCCATGGCTTCCCAGTCGACACCCTCGTGGTTGGCAAAACTGCCGTCTTCCGAAGCGATCACGGCACGCTTGAGATTGTCGGAGATGCGGTCGTAGGGCACCCATCTCTGGCGCCAGCTCAGTGCGCCCTTTTCGGCTGCGATATGCCAGGCCTGCGAACGCTGGAAAGTGGTCGACTGTGGATCGAGCAACGTCATCACGGCGATGCGGCAAACGAAGAACAGCTGCAACGCAACGGCGGCGACCAGCAGCAGGATGATCCAGCGCAGCACCGCGTTCATTTCGCGGCCTCAGCCCAGGCTCGCGCGCAGTTCGGCCAGCACCTGGGCGGCAGGCGGGCGCACCCCGCGCCAGACCAAAAAAGACTCGGCCGCTTGCTCGACCAGCATGCCCAGGCCGTCCCGCGGCGTGGCGCCGTTGCGGCGTGCCCAGTGGATGAAGCCCTGGGCTGCCGCGCCGTACATCACGTCGCAAGCCAGCGCCCCGGGACTGAGGACTGCCGCCGGCACGGGAATGTCGCCGCCGCCGAGACTGCTGGCGGTCGCATTGACGACCACATCGAACGGGGCCCCTGTCGCCTCCGGTGGCAGGGCCTGTAGCGCCACGCCTTCGCGCGTTGCCAGTTCAGCATGGCGCGCCACGAGGTCGGCCGCCCTGGAAAGCGTGCGGTTGGTCACCACGAGGCGGCGTGGCGATGCCCCGATCAGCGGTCCCAGCGCGCCTGCTGCGGCGCCGCCCGCGCCTACCAGCAGCACGTCGCGGCCCGTCAGGGCGATGCCAGCGTTGTTGCAGATGTCCGTCACAAGCCCGACGCCATCAGTGTTGTCAGCGAAGATGCCGTCGGCGTCGAAGCGCAGGGTATTGCAGGCCCCGGCCAGGCGCGCCCGCGGTGTAATGCGCGTGGCCAGCGCAGCGGCTTCGAACTTGAAAGGCACTGTGATGTTGCACCCGCGGCCACCCTCGGCGCGGAAAGCCTGGACGCCCTGGGCGAAGTCGTCCAACGGGGTCAGGCGCTTGGCGTAGCGGATGTTCTGGCCCGTGAGCTCGGCAAAGCGCGCATGAATCCAGGGCGACTTGCTGTGGTCAACGGGATTGCCGATCAGGCAATAGAGATCGGCGCTCATCGGTTGGTCAACTTCGTCTCAAGGGTTTCGTCGCGTGTGAACTTGAAGCGTGAGACCACGACGATCTGGTCTGCCTTGCGACGCATGGCTTCGCTGAACCGGCCGAATGGTCCGGCGGCGCGGGCGATGGTCTGGGCGCGCCGGTCCAGTACCAGGTTGCCCGACGTCTCCACCACTTCGGTGCCCAGCACCTTGCCGTCGAAGTTGATGGTGACAATCATGGTCAGCTCGCCATAGAGCTTGCGGCCGGCCAGTTCAGGAAAATTGGTGGTGCCGCGATCCTCTATCCGACGCCGCAGGGTGTCGTAGTAAACCGCGTAGACCTCCTCGCGCGTCGAAGGGCTGATATAGCGTTTCTTCGGTCTCGCATTTTCCTCGTTGATGCGCCGCTCGATCTCGGCAAGCAGCTTGATCAGCTGGCGGCGCTTTTCCTCGCGCGCGGCAGCCTCGGGCGAGCTTGTCGGCTGGCGGTCGTCGGGTGGGGGCATCGCCGCGAGCATGCGCTTGACCTGGGCCAGCAGCAGCGTCTGCTGCTCCTGCATCGTCTCGATCTTCTTTTGTGCGTCCTCGGCTGCGTCACCCATCTCGGTCAGGGCAGAAGGCGGCAGGGGCGAAGTGGCCCGCCCTGCGGCGGCCTCGCCGCCACCGGCCAATGCGGCCTGGGCAATGGCCTGGGCCTTGTCCGGGCGCTCCCGGGTGCGAGCGTTGACCAGGATCACCTCCAGCGGCGTGTCCTTGAACACGCGATTGAAGCCCTCGGGGTCGACGAAACGCACAGTCAGCAAGGCAGCGTGCAGGGCAACGGAAACGCCGAGCGCAATCTGCAGGGTGCTGAACGAGCGCAGGTTCACGAAGACGGATTATCGGTGGCCAGGGGAGCCGTTTCGCCAGTGTCGTTGACATCCAGGGCGATGGCAATCGGTCCTGCCGCAGGTTCTTCCTCGCCGCCTTCGTCGTCGGCGGGCGGCGCCTGCGCTGCTTCGTCAAGCCGCTCGACCACGGTTCCATTGAAGTCCAGCGTGATCTCGTCGATCTGGCCCAGCTTGACACGTACCCGTGCGCCTCGCGGCGCGGCGCCGCCCAGCACCGGCAGGACCAGCGGCACAGCGTCGGCGCGAACCAGGCCGTCCTTGAACATGGTCCCGATCAGTTCGGAGATACCCTCCTGCCGCAGATACTTCAGCGTCCAGAACCGCTCTATCCCGGCCTGGTAGCCGTTGTATGCCGAGTAGGCCGCGTCGAACCCCGAGATGATGGAAAACAGTTCGGCGTCCCGCGGCTTGAAGGGCGCAACCAGGGCGGCGCTTGTGCCGTGCCGGGCCGCTGCGATGATCTGCCATTGATTGACAAGGTCCACGTAACGGCGCAGGGGCGACGTGCTCCACGCGTAGCTCTTGACGCCGATGCCGGCGTGCGGCTGCGGCTTGGTGCCCATGCGCACTTTCATGCCGGGCGCCAGGCTGGCCTGGCTGCGGTAGATCGCCGGCACGCCCAACTCGCCAAGCCATTGGCCCCAGGTGCTGTTGGCCAGAATCATGGCCTCGGCCACGATCAGGTCCAGCGGCGCGCCACGCCGGCGAATGTCGATACTCACCGTTTCGTGCCCGGTGGGTTCGGCGCCGTCGTTGCCCTCGAGGCGGAAGTTGTAGTCAGGCCGGTTGAAAGTTTCCGGCTTGCCACGCACGACTTCGCGCTGGGCTTTCAGGTGCCTTGCAGTTCGGTGCAGGAAGGCCAGCTGTGCCTGCAACGCTTCTACCGGCTGTGATCCCGGCGCCGAAGGGCTGGACTGGGATAGCCAGGCCTCGGTGACGACCTCGTCCAGTTGGTCATGACGCAGGTTGGCGACGATCGGCACTCGCTCAAGCCGGGTTTGCGAGCCCAGGACAGCCAGGCTGGTTTCGTCAAAAGCCACATACAGCGACACGGCCGGACAATCCCGACCTTCGAGCAGTGTGTATGTCTTGACCACGTCATGGGGCAGCATCGTGATCTTGTAGCCCGGCATGTAAACCGTGGAAAGACGCTGGCGCGCAACCTGGTCCAGGGGCGTGTCAGGAAGCAGCGCCAACCCGGGCGCGGCGATGTGGATGCCCACGGTGACCGTGCCGCTGCCCAGTCCCTGCACCGAGAGCGCGTCGTCGATCTCCGTCGTGCTGGAGTCATCGATCGAGAATGCCTGCACGCTGGCCAGCGGTAATTCATCCTTGATGGCGGGCGCGGACAGCGCCGGGAAAGCCGTTCCACGCGGGAAATTCTCGAACAGGAAGCGCTTCCAGTGAAACTGATAGGCTGAATCAATGGCGCCAGCAGCCTGCAGCAATGCCAGCGGTGCCGTGTGGGTCGCTCTCGCCGCGTCGACCACAGCCTTGTATTCGGGAGCGTTCTTGTCGGGCTTGAACAGAATCTTGTAGAGCTGGTCACGGATCGCGGCAGGGCAACTGCCTGCGCCCAGTTCGCCTGCCCAGGTGGCAATTTGCAGCTGCACCTGTTTCTTCTTTTCGATCGCAGCCAGCGCCTGCTGGACGATTTCGGCCGGTGCCTTGCGGAAGCGTCCCTTGCCTGAGCGGCGGAAATAGTGGGGCGCGTCGAACAGGCGGAACAGTGCGGCGGCCTGCTGTTCCAGGCTGGCCTTTTCGCTGAAATAGTCGCGCGCAAGGTCGGCGAAGCCGAATTCCTCTTCTGGTGCGAATTCCCACGCCAATTCGAGTTCGATTCCCTCGGCCAGCGCCTGGGCGCCGCGGATCAATTCGGCAGGCGCCGGCCGTTCGAACGTCAGCAGAATCGCCGCGCTCTTGACCTTGACGCGCTTGCCGCTGTCGAGTTCGATCTGGGCCGACGACTCGGCTTGCGACAACACCCGGCCAGCCTGGTACTTTCCTGCTTCTTCAAACAATGCAAACATCGCTGGATTGTCCCATGGGGGAGATGCGGGAGACGGCCGCGAAGCAGGCTTATGCCAGGTCCAGGAACCCGATTACGTCGTCGATATGGGCATCGAAATCGGACAGCGCGTGGTCGCTGCCTTCCAGCAATTTGACCCGGGCGCCGGGGTAGCGCCCGGTCATTTCGAGCCAGTCAAGCACCTCGTCCCTCTTGGCAATGACTGCAAAGTAGCGGTCGGGGTGGGCCACCGGGCCGCATTCCAGGGCGCGCAGCTCATCGACGAAACCCGCCTTGAAGTAGAAGTGCTGGGTCGGATCGTGCCACGAGCATTGTTCGCCAATATGGCGGGCCAGATCCCGGGCCGGGTCGACCGCGGGGTTCAGCAGCACCGCACGGCAGCCACGGCTTTCGGCGACGTACGTGGCGTAAAAGCCCCCCAGCGACGAGCCGATCACGGCCATGCCGCGCGTCGGCCAGGCCGCCGTCGCCTGCAGCAGCAGATCCATGGCGGCGCGGGGCGAGGGTGGCAACTGGGGACAAAGCCACGTGACCCCAGGATGGTCGCTGCGGAGCCGGGCGGCCACCTGGCGCGCCTTGGTCGATTGCGGCGACGACCGGAAGCCGTGAAGGTAGAGCAAATGCGTAACGGCCATCGGCGCATGATGCCACCGGAGATAATCTCTCCCATGGCTGCCGTATTCGAAAGAGGTTCCCAGTGGCGACGAGTCAGCCCGATGCTGCAGGGATTTGACGGGCCGCTGGCCTTTGCCGTGTTCCTGCTGGCATGCGCCGGGCTGCTTACCATGTATTCGTCCGGATACGACCACGGTAACCGCTTTGTCGACCATGGCCGCAACATGTTCATCGCGGCGACGATCATGTTCTTCGTGGCCCAGGTTCCACCGCAGCGGCTGATGAGTTTTGCCGTGCCTCTGTACATGCTGGGGGTGACCCTGCTGATTGCCGTCGCCGTGTTCGGTGTCACCAAGAAGGGCGCCCGGCGCTGGCTGAATGTGGGCGTGGTGATCCAGCCCAGTGAGATATTGAAAATCGCCATGCCGCTGATGCTGGCGTGGTGGTTCCAGAAGCGCGAAGGCCAGCTGCGCCCGCTGGATTTCATCGTGGCGGCAGTGCTGCTGGCGGTCCCGGTCGGGCTGATTGTCAAGCAACCCGACCTGGGCACGGCTGTGCTGGTCGTGGTTGCTGGCCTTTCCGTGATCTTTTTCGCCGGCCTGTCATGGAAGCTGATCGTGCCGCCGGTGCTGCTGGGCCTCACCGTGGTGGCGCTGGTGATCGCGTTCGAGCCGCGCCTTTGCGCCGAAGGCGTACGGTGGCCCGTGCTGCACGATTATCAGCAGCAGCGCATCTGCACCCTGCTCGATCCAGGCAAGGACCCGCTGGGCAAGGGCTTTCACATCATCCAGGGGATGATCGCGATCGGCTCGGGGGGCATCTTCGGCAAGGGTTTCATGCAGGGGACCCAGACCCATCTGGAGTTCATTCCCGAGCGGACCACCGATTTCATCTTCGCTGCGTATTCCGAAGAGTTCGGGTTGCTGGGCAACCTGTTCCTGATCGTGGCTTTCCTGTTCCTGGTCCTGCGCGGCCTTGCGATCGCGCTGGAGGCGTCGACGCTGTTTTCCCGGCTGCTGGCGGGCGCCGTGACGATGATTTTCTTTACCTATGCCTTCGTCAACATGGGCATGGTCAGCGGCATCCTGCCGGTCGTGGGGGTGCCGTTGCCCTTTGTCAGTTACGGCGGTACGGCCATGGTCACACTGGGCATGGGCCTGGGGATCCTGATGTCGGTATCCAAGGCCAGGCGACTGGTACAGAGCTGAGCATGAAGACCGCGGTGAGCATCGTCGGCGTGGGCAACATGGGTGGAGCGATAGCGGCCAATCTGCTGCGCCAGGGGTGGCCCGTGGTGGCGTGTGACATCGACGCGGCACGGGTTGGCGCCATGCAGGCACTTGGGGCAGTCATCGCCGCCACACCGGCGCAGGCTGCGCGCACTTGCGACGCCGTCATTGTCTGCGTCGTGGACGCCGCCCAGACGGCATCGGTACTGTTCGACCAGGCCGGCGTCGTCCAGGGCCGGCGGGATGGCCAGGCTGTCGTGCTCTGTCCCACGATTGCGCCGCAGGATGTGGAGCAATTTGCCCAGCGGCTGGCGCAAGCGGGCATTGCAACGGTCGACGCGCCCATGTCGGGCGGGCCAGCCCGCGCGCTTGACGGATCAATGAGCCTGATGGTGGCCTGCGAGGATGCCCTGCTGGCTCGTCTGCGCCCGTTGCTCGATGCCATGAGCAGCAAAGTCTTTCGTATTAGCCAGCGCGCAGGCGACGGTGCCCGCACCAAGCTCGTGAACAACCTGCTGGCGGGTATCAATCTGGCCGGTGCGGCCGAAGCCCTGGCGATGGCCCGGAAAATGGGCCTGGATCAGGCAACGACCCTGGCCGTGATCGAACAATCCAGCGGCCAGAGCTGGATCGGGACGGACCGCATGCGGCGCGCCATCGCGGGCGATTTCGCTCCGCGCGCCCACGTGACGCTGTTGCAAAAGGACACGCGACTGGCGGTGGAAGCAGCGGCCGCTGCTGGTTTTCAGGGCCCGCTCGGGCCGGTTGCCCGCGACGTGTTCGCGCACGCAGTCAAGCTTGGCTTGGGATCTCTCGACGATGCGTCACTGCTGCGGCTGCTGTCCGGCCAGCTATAGTTGCTATTAACCGTGACACTGCCAGCCGCGCCCCTGACATCGGTCAATCCGCCATGACGACCATCCTGGTCGTTGAAGACGACGACGCGATTCGCAACAACCTCACCCGCATGCTCACGCTGGAGGGCTACCAGGTCGTCTCTGCAGTGAACGGCCGCCTGGGGCTGGAGCTTGCGCTGCAGGATCGCCCCGATGTGGTGATTTCGGACGTGGGCATGCCTGAAATGGACGGTTTCGAATTGTTGGCCGCGATCCGCGCCAACCGCGAGCTGGCGTCCACCTCGGTCATGCTCCTCACGGCGCTGGATGACCGGGCGAGCATGCGCCGGGGCATGACCGGAGGTGCCGACGATTACATGGCCAAGCCGTTCACGCGCGTCGAGTTGCTGGAGGCCCTTCAAGCGCTGCTGCGCAAGAAGGGCCGGATCGACCAGAGCATCGACGAGGCGGTATCGGCGCGCGAGGACCATCTGCGCCGTGCGTTCGCGCAAAGCCTGGACGGCCGCGCACTGCCGGACAAGTTTGGCCTGGCCCCACCGGCGGGCATGAAGACGGACGAAGTGGCCGACGCGACGGTCCTTTTCTCCGATATCCGCAATTTCACCTCGATGGCCGAGAAGCTCAATTCGGCCGAAGTGGCCGAGTTGCTCACGAAGTACTTCGAGCGCTCCTGCGATCCCGTGCTGGCAAACGGGGGCCGGCATCTGAAGTTCATTGGTGACGGCTTGATGGCGGTATTCACGGATTCACCAGTCGGGCAAGCCCAGTTGCCGGCATCGCGCCGGGCCGTGTGCGCAGCTTTGGGCATGACGCTGGTCACACATGATTTCCGTGCGTGGCTCGATGAACGCTTTGCAGGTCGGGGTTTGCCGCCGTTCGCCATCGGCGTGGGATTGCATGCCGGTGAGGTGGCCATGTGTCGGCCGAGTGCGGGTGACGACAAGGAGATCACACCGATCGGGGAGACGGTCAATGTCGCGGCCCAGCTGGAAGCGGCCAGCAAGGAACTGGGCTGGACCGTCGTGGCGAGCAGCCTGGTGCTGGCCCGCGCCGGTGAAGGGGTCCAGACCGGTGGCATGACCTCGCTGGCGGCCGGTGCCAACGATGGCTTCGTCGACGTGGCAGAGATCACCGGCCTGGTGACCAACGACCAGGATCAGGGCCACGGCATGGCCGCCCTCACGGCGCGTGCGGACGAAGTGCGCGACGCTGTCCAGGTCAATTCTGAAATCACCGCCAGAGCCGTCAAGGGCGCGCTGAAGTCCAAGCTGACCGCTTTCAAGGATTACCAGTTCGGTCCGGGGCAGGAGCCGCTGAGGCTCAAGGGCTATTGCCTCAGCCGCAAGATCGGCGCTGGAGGCATGACCGAAGTCTATCTCGCACAGCGCGAAAGCGACGGGCTTCCGGTGGTGCTCAAGGTGCTCGACGCCAGTGGCAAGGGCAGCGGCGCCAACCTGTCGCGCTTCATCCAGGAATACGCGCTGCTGTCCCAGATCGATCATCCCCACGTGGTCAAGATCTACGACCAGGGCTTCACCGACGACCACGCCTATATCGCGATGGAGTACTTCGAACGCGGTGACCTGCGCACCGAGATCACCCCGGGAATGACCCAGCGGCGGGTACTGGCGGTTGTCGCTCAGGTAGCGCTGGCGCTGGCAGCCATTCATGACCGCGGCATCATTCACCGCGACCTCAAGCCCGAAAACATCATGTTGCACCCCGACGGCAGCGTTGCGCTCGCAGACTTCGGCATCGCCAAGTCCATGCTGCAGGCGCAGGACCTGGCGCTGACGCAAACCCGCCACGGCGACATCATGGGCACGCCGTATTACCTGAGCCCCGAGCAGGCCTCGGGCCATGAGATCACACCGCTGTCGGATCTGTACAGCCTGGGGGTCATGGTGTTCGAAATGCTGACCGGGCATCGGCCGTTCAAGGCCGATTCACTCAAGCAGCTGCTGGAGCAGCATGTATCGGCGCCGACTCCTTCACTGCCACCTGTGAATGCCAGCCTGCAGCCGGTGGTCGA
>JANYAN010000117.1 GCA_025361305.1 Burkholderiales bacterium | reverse complement strand
TCCAGCATCTGGCTGGTATGAAGGATTCCAAGGTGATCGTGGCGATCAACAAGGACCCCGAGGCGCCGATCTTCTCGGTGGCCGATTACGGGCTGGAAGCTGATCTGTTCGTTGCGGTGCCCGAACTGGTCGCCGCGCTGTAAGGACAGAACCATGAGTTACATCGCCCCCGTCAAGGACATGCTGTTCGACATCGAACACCTGGCCAACATCGAGCAGATCGCGCAGATTCCCGGCTTCGAGGAGGCGGGACTGGAAACAGCGCAAGCCGTGCTGGAAGAATGTGCGAAGTTCAACGAGGGCGTGGTTGCACCGCTGAACGTGGAAGGGGACCGGGCGCCCTCGAGCTTCAAGGACGGCAAAGTCACGACCACGGCGGGCTTCAAGGAGGCCTTTGCGCAGTACGCGCAAGGGGGGTGGCAGGGGCTGCAGCACCCAACCGATTTCGGCGGCCAGGGCCTGCCCAAGACCATCGGGGCGGCCTGCGGCGAGGTCCTCAATTCGGCCAATCTCAGTTTTGCCCTGTGCCCGCTGCTGACGGACGGCGCCATCGAGGCACTGCTGACGGCCGGGTCTGACGAACTCAAGGCGATCTACCTGGAAAACCTTGTCAGCGGCAAGTGGACAGGCACGATGAACCTGACCGAGCCACAGGCCGGGTCGGACCTCTCGCTGGTGCGCACGCGGGCCGAGCCGCTGCCCGACGGTGTGTATCGGATCTTCGGTACCAAGATCTTCATCACGTATGGCGAGCACGACATGGCCGAGAACATCGTCCATCTGGTGCTGGCCCGCGTGGCCGGTGCGCCCGACGGCGTCAAGGGCATCAGCCTGTTCGTTGTGCCCAAGTTCATGGTGAGCAAGGACGGTTCGCTGGGCCAGCGCAATGATGCTCACTGCGTGAGCATCGAGCACAAGCTGGGCATCAAGGCGTCGCCGACGGCAGTGCTGCAGTTTGGCGATCACGGCGGTGCCGTGGGTTATCTCGTGGGCCAGGAGAACCGGGGCCTGGAGTACATGTTCATCATGATGAACGCCGCCCGCTATGCTGTGGGCGTACAGGGCATTGCCGTCGCCGAACGCGCCTATCAGAAGGCCGTTCAGTACGCGAAGGAACGGGTTCAATCGCGTCCGGTTGACGGTTCGCTCAATGCCAGCGCAGCGATCGTCCACCATCCAGACGTTCGCCGCATGCTGATGACGATGCGGGCCTACACAGAAGGCTGCCGTGCGATGGCCACAGTGGCTGCAGCCTCCTATGACGCCGCGCACAACCACCCCGAGGCGGACGTGCGCAAGCAGAACCAGTCGTTCTACGAATTCATGGTGCCGCTGGTCAAGGGGTTCAGCACCGAGATGAGCCTGGAAGTGACGTCACTGGGCGTGCAGGTGCATGGTGGCATGGGATTCATCGAGGAGACCGGAGCCGCGCAGTACTATCGCGACGCCCGGATCCTGACCATCTACGAAGGCACGACGGCTATTCAGGCCAATGACCTGGTCGGGCGCAAGACCGCGCGCGACGGCGGTCAGACGGCCCGGGCCATCGCTGGCCAGATCGAACTGACCGAAGGCGAACTGGCACGCAGCGACAGCGTCGCGGCCCGCGCAATGCACAAGCGCCTGACGGCGGCACGCCGCGCGTTGCTGGATGTCGTCGATTTCGTCTGCGGTAACAGCAAGGCCTCGCCCAACGCGGTTTTTGCGGGCTCTGTGCCCTATCTCATGCTGGCCGGTAACGTGGTCGTGGGCTGGCAGCTTGCCCGCTCGCTGCTGGCGGCCCAGGAACTGCTGGCCAAGGGCCACGACACCGCATTCATGCAAGCCAAGATCGCCACAGCAAGGTTCTATGCCGAGCACATCCTCTGCAAAGCCCCCGGCATCCGCGACGCCATCGTCGAAGGGGCCGACAGCGTGACGGGACTGGCGATCGAGGCTTTCTAAGTCGGACCACCGGAGAAAAAATGTCCCAGCTGCCCAAGACCCTGCAGAACCTGCCGCTGCC
>JANYAN010000113.1 GCA_025361305.1 Burkholderiales bacterium | reverse complement strand
CCGGCCACGATGAAGCCAGGTCCCTTCTCGGCGAGCAGCAGGCTCATGCCCTTGTGGCGCGGCTCGGCCTTCGGGTCGGTCTTTACCAGCAGCAACGTACCGTGGCCCTGCCCGCTGTTGGTGATCCAGGTCTTGCTGCCGTTGACGACGTAGTGGTCGCCCTCGCGCTTCGCGACGGTGCGGATCGCCTGCAGGTCCGAGCCGGCGTTCGGCTCCGTGAGGCCGATGCTGCCGCGGAACTCGCCGCTTGCCATGCGCGGCAGGAACGCGCGCTTTTGCTCCTGCGTGCCGGCGCGCTCGATGGCGGAAGCCATGATCAGGTGCGAGTTGAAGATGCCGCACGGGGCCATCCAGATCGAGGACACCTTCATCACAATCTGCGCGTACGTCCAAGCCGACAGGCCGAGGCCGCCCCACTCCTGCCCGATGGTCGCGCCGAATAGGCCGATCTCCTTCATCTGCTCCACCACCGGAGTCGGATATTCGTCGGCCAGGTCGTACTGCTTGGCCACCGGCCGCAGTTCCTTCTCGGCCCACACCGCCACCGCGTCGAGGACGGCCTGTTCGTCGGAGTTGTCGAGGATTTCGTTTGCCATGCGGTGCTCCTTCAGTAGCCGACCTTGTCTTCCACGCTGTGCCCCTGCTTGGCGATGAGAATGGTGCGCTGGAAGGTGCAGACCACCTTGCCGTCCTGGTTCTTGCCAATGGTATTTACCGTCACCAGCCCGGCTGTGGGCCGCGAGGCCGATTCGCGCTTGTCCATCACCTCGCTCTCGGCATACAGCGTGTCGCCGGCGTACACCGGATGCGTGAGCTTGATGTCTGTCCAGCCGAGGTTGGCGATCGCCTTCTGGCTCACGTCCGAAACGCTCATGCCCACCAGCAGCGCAAGTGTGAAAGGGCTGGCCACGATGCACTTGCCAAACTCGCTCGCCTTCGCGTACACCTCGTCGAAGTGCATCGGGTGCTGGTTCATTGTGAGTAGGGTGAACCAGATGTTCTCGGTCTGGGTGACCGTCCGGCCCGGCCGGTGCTCGTACACATCGCCGACTTTGAAGTCCTCGTAATAGCGACCGAAACTCTCACGGTAGCGGTTCGCGCCGACCTTCTTGGCTGTCTGGACCATGTCTTCCTCTCTTCTGGTTAGTTGCCGACCACGCGGCCGGCCTCGGCGAACTGGACGATCCGCCGAGCCTTAGCGAGCACCGGGGGATCGACCATCATGCCGTTGAACAGGAACGCGCCGCGCGGCGCGTCGGTGGCTTCCATGGCGTCGCCCGCCGCGACCAGCGCGAGCGCCCACTCGAGCTGCGCTGCGTCCGGCAGGAACGCGGAGTGGATGGGGACCACCTGCGACGGATGGATCGCCGTCTTGCAGGTGAAGCCCATCCGCAGTACGGCACGGGTTTCCTCCACGAGGCCGGGCAGGTCGTCCAGGCCGAGGTGCGGCACGTCCCACGCCTGCAGCCCGGCGGAGCGGGCCGCATTGACCAGCCGGCCGCGCGCGCTCAGCAGTCCGTCCCAGGCGAACTCCGCGCCGAGCTCCACGGAAAGGTCGGCGCCGCCCAGCATGAGAGCGGCCAGTTTCGGCGCGCCGTCGTGCACGCTAGCGGCGATGGCCGCGGCCCGCTCGATGCCCAGCGGAGTCTCGATCAGCGCGACGAGCGCGTCGAAGCGATCTGCCGCCCATGCGTGCACCAGCCCCAAGTCGGCGCCATGCTCAACCTTGGGCAGGATCAGATAGTCGACGTGCGCCTGCGAGGCCAGCAGCGCGGCCATATCGGCCAGCCCTTCGCGCGTGCGCAGGCCGTTGTAGCGAATCGCCAGGCGCGCACCGTGGTACTGCGGCTCACGGCTTCCCGCGAAGGCGAACACGGCTTCGCGGGCCTGCGCCTTGCGCTGCGGGTGCACCGCGTCCTCGAGATCGATGCACACGACGTCGGCACCCGCGGCGAGCGCTTTGGGAAATCGCTCGGGCTTCTCGCCGGAGACGAACAGCATGGAGCGGGGTGGCAGGTACATCGTGAGGTCTAAATATGTCCGGACAAGTTTATGCTGGCGGGACCTCCTATGTCAAGAGGGTGGGTCCCCATGCCGTGAGTATGTTCAGACAACTAACGCCAGAGACAAGGATCGAGTGCTCATGCCACCATTTCCGCCGATTCAATGAATTCTACGAGAGCATCATGAGATATTTCTTGACACGGCGACGGCCTGGAGCCCATGATTTGTCCGAACAAATATGGAAAATCGCAGGATGAATCTGAAATCCCTGATGAGTTCACTGGGCACGCCTGTTGTGCTGCTGATCCCCACCCATTCATGACTTCATCTGCCTC
>JANYAN010000110.1 GCA_025361305.1 Burkholderiales bacterium | reverse complement strand
GTCGTTCATGCGCGTGTGCGCGGCCGGAATGCCCACTTGCTCCAGCAGCTCGATGGCGCGCCGCCGGGCGCCGGCCCTGTCCAGCGGCATATGCAGGCGCAGGGCCTCCACCAGCTGGTAGCCAATCGTGAAACAAGGGTTCAGGCTGGTGGTGGGCTCCTGGAAGATCATCGCCATGTCCTTGCCCACCAGGCGCCGGCGCTCCCGGTCGGAGATGCCCAGCAGGTCGTTGCCGGCAAAGCGCAGTGTCCTGGCACGCACCTTTCCCGGCCAGGCGATCAGGCCCATCAGCGCCATCATCGCGACGCTTTTACCCGAACCCGATTCGCCCACGATGCCCAGCACTTCGCCCTCTTCCAGCGTCAGGCTCACGCCTTCCACGGCTCGCATCACGCTGCCCTGGGTGGGGAACTCGACGTGCAGGTCTTCTATTTCTAGCAGGGGCATGATGGGTAGGCGTCAGCGTTTCAATTTAGGGTCGAGGGCATCCCGAAGCCCATCACCCATGAGGTTGAAAGCGAGCACCGCGACAAGGATGGCCAAGCCCGGGAACGTTACCACCCACCAGGCACGCATCACGAACTCGCGCGCATCAGCCAGCATGGTTCCCCATTCGGGCGAGGGTGGCTGGGCGCCCAGGCCCAGAAAGCCCAGGGCCGCCGCATCCAGAATGGCGGTGGAAACGCCCAGCGAGGCCTGCACGATCAATGGGGCGGCGCAATTGGGCAGCACTTCGCTGAACATCAGGCGTAGCGTGCCCGCGCCACTGATGCGTGCGGCGGTGACATAGTCCCTTGACACCTCGTTGATCACCGCGGCACGTGTGATGCGAACGTAGTGAGGCAGCACAACGACGGCGACCGCGAGCATGGCGTTGGTCAACCCAGGGCCCAGGATGGCAACGATCACGATGGCCAGCAGCAGGCTGGGCAGCGTCAGGATGATGTCCATCATCCGCATGATCGCGATCTCGAGCACGCCGCGCGCGAAACCGGCGATCAGGCCGAGCGCAATGCCCGCGGCCAGAGAGATCAGCACCACCGCCAGACCGATCGACAGTGACAGGCGCGAACCAAACATCAGGCGCGACAGGATATCGCGCCCAATCGCGTCGGTGCCCAGCAGGAACTCGGCCGAACCCCCGGCCTGCCAAGATGGCGGCCGCAGGAAGGCCGCGCTGTCGGTCTGGTCGGGCAGATGCGGTGCCAGCAACGGCGCGAACAACGCAGTGAGCAGCAGAGCGACGACCACCGCCATGCCCACGACGGCCCCGCGGTTGGCGGAAAACGCCGTCCAGAATTCCCGTAAAGGGCCGGGCGGCGCAGGGGAGGCGCCGAAGGCACTTTGGGGGTGGGTCATTTTCTGATGCGCGGGTTGATGACACCGTACGTCACATCGACCAGCAGGTTGACCAGCATCACGACCGCGCCCAGCATCAGCATGCCGCCCTGGAGCACCGGGTAGTCACGCCGGTTGATGGCTTCGATCAGCCACTTGCCGACACCAGGCCAGGAAAAAATGGTTTCGGTCAGGATGGCGCCAGTGAACAGCACGCCCACCTGCAGGCCGATCACGGTCACCACCGGGATCAGCGCGTTGCGCAACGCATGGACGCCCACCACCCGGAGCGGCGGCAGGCCTTTGGCCCGCGCGGTGCGGATGTAGTCTTCGCCCAGCACCTCCAGCATGGCCGAGCGCGTCATCCGTGCCACCACGGCCAGCGGATTGGTGCCCAGCACGATGGTGGGCAGGATCAGGTGCTGCACCGTGGACCAGAAGGAACCTTTGTCGCCGGTCAATAGCGAATCGATGAGCAGGAATCCGGTGGTCGGCTCGATGTAGTGCTGGACCGAAATGCGGCCCGAGACGGGCGTCAGGTCCAGTTGCACCGAGAACAGCAGGATCAGCAGCAGGCCCCACCAGAAAATGGGCATCGAATAGCCGGTGAGTGAAGTCGCCATCACGCCATGATCGAACACCGAATTGCGCTTGACGGCGGCGATGATCCCCGCCGGAATACCCAGCAGCAATGCGAACAGGATGGCGCACAGGGCCAGCTCGACCGTCGCCGGAAACAGCGCCAGGAACTCGCGAATGACGGGTTCCTGGGTAATGATGGACTTGCCCAGGTCGCCGTGCAGTACCCGCCCGATGTAGATGCCATATTGCACCATCAAAGGCCGGTCCAGCCCGTATTCCGTGAGCAGCTGCGCATGGCGGGCCGCATCGATGCCCCGCTCACCGGCCAGCGTCTCGATCGGGTCGCCAGGCACCAGCCGGATCAGGAAGAACGCCAGCAGCGTCATCCCGATAAAGGTCGGGATGACC
>JANYAN010000096.1 GCA_025361305.1 Burkholderiales bacterium | reverse complement strand
CTTCGCCGGTGCGCATTTCGGAGCGCTGCAGCGATTCTTCAAACATGGAGGCAAAAGATTCAGACATTCGGTTTCCTTGCACGTCGCACAGGTTTCCATCCGCAAAAGCAGGATTGCTTGGGCACGGATGTTTCTAGGGCTGGGACGGCTTTTCTTGCGGCAGGTGCCACGGGTTAAGTTTCTGAACCACATCGCCTGGTGCGCTGACGCGCGGGAGGGGCGTTGTGGACCGGCAGCCTTTCAGGCGGACCCGAAAGGCTGTTTACCTTCCCACCATCGGAGCACCTGTTCAACCGATTCTTCAACCGATTGATGCGAGTTATCCAGCGGGAGGGCATCTCCGGCAGGCTTCAAGGGCGAGACAGCACGGGACGAATCCCTTGCGTCGCGCGCCTCCAGGTCGGCACGAAGAGCGTCGATTGTAGCCGAAATTCCCTTTGAAATCAACTGCTTATGGCGCCGCTGCGCCCGCTGCGCGGCGCTGGCCGTAAGGTAAACCTTCAATGAGGCGGCCGGGAAGATCACGGTGCCCATGTCGCGGCCCTCGGCGACCAGGCCAGGCAGGCGGGCAAAGCCCAGCTGAAGGGCCACCAGGGCCTTGCGTACCGCGCCAAGAGCCGACACCCGGGAGGCGTTCATCCCGGCGTCTTCGCTGCGGATGGCCTCGGTGACATCCTGTTCTCCCAGCAGCACTCTGTGGTCGGCGAACCGCACGGGCAGCGCGGCGGCCAGGGTGGCGATGGCCGCCTCGTGGGCCAGGTCCAGGCTCAGGCCGGTCCGCAGTGCGGCCAGGGCCGTCACTCGGTAAAGCGCGCCGGAATCAAGGTAGTGATAGCCCAGCCGGCGTGCCAGCTCCGATGCAAGAGTGCCTTTGCCCGACGCTGTTGGCCCGTCGATGCAAATCACCGGCACGCCTGCATCGGGGGTATGCGTCACCGAGAAGAAGGACTCGAAGTAATCGGGAAATGTCTTGGCGACGCACCGGGGGTCCTCGATGCGCACGGGGAGCCGCGCAGGATTGAAGGCTGCAAGCGAGAAGCACATTGCGATTCGGTGGTCGTCGTAAGTGCGGATGCGGGCGGCATGCCAGGCTGCGGGCGGCTTGATTGCCAGGAAGTCGACGCCTTCGGTGACGATGGCACCGAGCTTGCGCAATTCGCTGGCCATCGCCGCGAGCCGGTCGGTTTCCTTGACTCGCCAGCTGGCGATGTTGCGCAAGGTCGAGGTTCCGTCGGCATAAAGCGCCATCACTGCCAGGGTCATCGCGGCATCGGGGATGTGGTTGCAATCCAGGTCGATGGCGCGCAGCGGCCAGGCGCCGCGCGCGACTTCCAACCAGTTCGGGCCGCTTTCCACTCGGGCGCCCATCATCCGGGCAGCGTCGAGAAACCGGATGTCGCCCTGGATCGAATCGGCGCCAACGCCGCTGATGCGCAGCGGTTGGCCGTTGGCCGCAATGGCGCCGAGCGCGATGAAGTAGCTGGCCGACGAGGCATCGGCCTCGACGTGGACCGTGCCTGGCGACTGGTAGCGCGAGCCGCCGGGAATCGTGAAACGCTGCCAACCTTCACGGCGCACCTCGACACCAAAGCGTTCCAGCAGCCTGAGCGTGATTTCTATGTAGGGCCTGGAGATCAGTTCTCCGACCACTTCGATCACCACATCCTGCCGTGCGACCAGCGGCAACGCCATCAGCAGCGACGTCAGGAACTGGCTGGAGACGTCACCCCGCACGGAAATCGGAACGTCCAGGCGCAGCTGGGGCCGGCCGATTCGAAGGGGCGGGTAGCCCTCTGTGCCCAGATAGTCGATCCGACAGCCCAGCTGGCGCAGCGCATCGACCAGATCTCCGATCGGTCGCTCGTGCATGCGGGCCACGCCGCTCAATTCGAACTCGCCGCCCATCACGGCCAGCGCAGCCGTGAGCGGCCGCATTGCCGTGCCCGCGTTACCCAGGAACAGCCGTGTGTGCGACGCTGGTTTGTCGCCGCCAAGCCCCGTGACTTCCAGCGCGGCGCCGCGGTGCATGACCCCGCAGCCCAGGGCCCGCAGCGCATCGAGCATGACGCGCGTGTCGTCCGAATCGAGCAGTTCGTGGATCGACGTTGTGCCCTCGCACAGGGCGGCCAGCAGCAGCACCCTGTTGGAGATGCTCTTGGAGCCGGGCAGCACCACGGTTCCCTGCGCCCGGTCCAGCGCCGGAAGGTCGAGAAACTCGGTGGCGAACATTACTTCTTCGGTACGGCTGCGCCCAGGCGCCAATGGGCGCGGGCCTGGCTGGCCTGTCCGATCAAGCCTTCGAGCGCTTCGGCGTTATCGCTGCTGATCATCAGCTCCAGGGCCTGCAGCGTGCGCTGGAATATCTGCGACTGGGCCAGCAGTTCCTGCTTGTTGGCCAGCAGGATGTCGCGCCAGACCTTCGGGTCGCTTGCCGCGATCCGGGTGAAGTCGCGAAACCCCGGGCCGGCCAGGGACAGGAATTCCCCGCCCAGGTCCTGGCTGGTGATGCCGTTCATCAGCGCGAAGGCAATCAGGTGTGGCAGGTGGCTGACGGCCGCGAATGCCGCATCGTGCGCATCGGGGTTCATCTGGTGGACCTTGCTGCCCAGGGCTTCCCACACCGTCACGGCCTGGTCCAACTGCTTGACACCGGTGCGTTCAATGGGCGTGATGACCACCTGCTTGCCGGTGTAGAGGTCCGGGTCTGCATGCTCCACCCCCGACACTTCCTTGCCCGCGATCGGGTGGCACGGCACGAAGGCGCCGATGTGTTCGCGCAGCACGCGCCGTGCCGAGTCGATCACGTCGCGCTTGGTCGAGCCGACGTCCATGACCAGCATATTGTCGGTCACCAGGTGCCTGATGGCCTTGAGCGTAGCCTCGGTGGCCGAGACCGGAACTGCGAGCAACACGATGTCGGCACCCGAGACGGCCAGTAATGCCGAAGGCGCTTCGACATCGATCACCCCGAGCTGGCGTGCCCGCTCGGTGGTGGAGGGCGACTTGCTGTAGCCCACCACACGCTTGACCAGGCCGGCGCGCTTGAGCGCCAGCGCGAATGAGCCGCCCATGAGGCCGCACCCGATAACGCCGAGTTGCTCAAACATCATTCACCCACCGGGTAAGTGCCCAGCACTTTGTAGAAGGCGCACAGGCGCTGAAGGTCGTTCAGCGCGGCGGCCACATGCGCCTGCGAAGGATGACCTTGCACGTCGATGTAGAAATAGTATTCCCACTGCCCGGAACGGGCCGGGCGCGATTCGAACCGGGTCATGGACACCCCGTGTTCCTTCAGCGGAACCAGGATGTCGTGTACGGCGCCGGGCCGGTTGGGCACCGAGACAATCAGGCTGACGCAGTCCCGCCCCGAGGACTGGGGCGCCTGAAGGACTTGCGGCAGGCAGATGACGGCGAAGCGGGTCCGGTTGAAGGCGTCATCCTGGATCGCATGGGCCGCGATATGCAGCCCGAATTCACTGCCGGCCCGCTCGCTGGCGATGCCGGCCCAGGCTGGATTGCAGGCGGCAAGGCGCGCGCCTTCGGCGTTGCTGGAAACAGCACGGCGTTCGGCGTCGGGCAAGTGTTTGTTCAGCCAGCCCTGGCACTGCGCCAGCGCCTGCGGATGGGCCAGCACGACCACGATGCCCTCGAGCGAATTGGCCTGGCGCAGCAGGTGATGTCGCACCAGCAGGCTGATCTCGCCGACGATGTGCAGGGGCGAATTGAGCAGCAGGTCGAGCGAACGCGTGACCACGCCCTCGGTGTTGTTTTCCACCGGTACCACGCCGAAATCGGCCGTGCCCGCCGTGGCGGCGTGGAACACCTCATCGAAACTCACGCAGGGCACGTGCTCGATGCTGGAGCCGAAAAATTGCACCGCGGCCTGCTCGCTGAAGGTGCCGGCCGGACCGAGGTAGGCCACGCGCTGGGGCGCTTCGAGCGCCCGGCAGGCCGACATGATCTCGCGCCACACCGTGGCGACATTGCCGGCGGTCAAGGGCCCGGGGTTGGATGCCTGCAGGGTGTTGATCACCTCGGCCTCGCGCTCGGGCCGGAAAACCGGCGAGCCTTCGGCCCGCTTGAGTTCACCCACCTGATTGGCCAGCGCCGCGCGACGGTTCAGCAGCGTGAGCAGCTCGCGGTCGACCGAGTCGATTCCCGCCCGCAATTGAGCCAGGTCTTTTTTCATGCGGTCACTCGTCCTGACCGCCGGTGCTGCTCGATTCGTCTTCGCCTTCCGCAGCCTGGGCGTCATTCTCCACGATGCGCTGCAGGCCGCTGAGTTTGGAGCCCTCGTCCAAGCCGATCAGGGTGACGCCCTGGGTCGCGCGGCCGAGTTCGCGGATCTCGCTGACACGGGTGCGCACCAGCACGCCCTTGTCGGTGATC
The DNA here is from genome assembly GCA_025361305.1 of Burkholderiales bacterium. Taxonomy (GTDB): domain Bacteria; phylum Pseudomonadota; class Gammaproteobacteria; order Burkholderiales; family Burkholderiaceae_C; genus Ramlibacter. The sequence continues at coordinate 929 of JANYAN010000096.1, read as the reverse complement.
AGCATGATCTCGTCGTCCGTATGCACCAGCGTCGCCGCGACGACCTTGCCGTTGCGCTCGCTCTGCTGGATGGCGATCATGCCTTTGGTGCCGCGGCCATGACGGGTGTATTCGGCGATCGGTGTGCGTTTTCCATACCCGTTTTCGGTGGCGGTGAGCACGCTCTGCTGCTCGTCCTCCGCCACCAGCATGGCGATCACGCCCTGGCTCTCGTCCAGCGTCATGCCGCGCACGCCGCGTGTGTTGCGGCCGGTGGGACGGACATCGTTTTCGTCGAAGCGCACTGCCTTGCCGCCGTCGGAAAACAGCATCACATCATGCTTGCCGTCGGTGAGCGCCGCGCCGATCAGGTAGTCGCCTTCGTCGAGGTCCACGGCAATGATGCCCAGCTTGCGCGGATTGTTGAATTCGTCCAGCGCCGTCTTCTTGACCGTCCCCATCGAGGTGGCCATGAACACGTAGTGATCGGCCGGAAAACTGCGGAATTCGCCTGTCAGGGGCAGCACGACATTGATCTTCTCGCCTTCCTGCAGCGGGAACATGTTGACGATGGGCCTCCCGCGCGAACCGCGCGAGCCCGCCGGCACTTCCCACACCTTGAGCCAGTACATCCGGCCCCGGTTGGAGAAGCACAGGATCCAGTCGTGGGTGTTGGCGATGAACAGTTGGTCGATCCAGTCGTCTTCCTTGGTGGCCGTGGCCTGCTTGCCGCGGCCACCGCGCTTCTGGGCGCGGTATTCTGAGAGTGGCTGGCTCTTGATATAGCCTGTGTGCGACAGCGTCACCACCATGTCGGTCGGGGTGATCAGGTCTTCGGTGGCCAGGTCCTGGGCATTGTGTTCGACCACGCTGCGCCGGGCGCCCAGTTTGGTCTGGCCGAACTCCTGCTTCAGTGCGGTGAGCTCGTCGCTGATGATGGTCGAAACCCG
>JANYAN010000077.1 GCA_025361305.1 Burkholderiales bacterium | reverse complement strand
CCCGGCTCCGAGCAGGTGCTCAAGGCCGATCTGGTGCTGCTGGCCATGGGCTTCGTGAGCCCGGTCTCGACGGTGCTTGACGCATTCGGGGTCGAAAAGGATGCGCGCGGCAACGCGCGGGCCACCGCAGACTTTACCGGGGGTTACGCAACCAGTGTGCCCAAGCTGTTTGTGGCGGGCGACATCCGGCGCGGCCAGAGCCTGGTCGTCTGGGCCATACGTGAAGGGCGCCAGGCGGCACGCGCCGCCGATGAGTTTCTTATGGGATTCAGCGACCTGCCGCGCTGAGGCGCCCGCCAACCCCGTATCATTTCATCCTTTCCCACAACCAGCCGGGCGCAGCCCGGTTGCCCGCCCCGGATGAACGATACAGATTCCACGGCAATGGTCGAATGCCGTCACCTCAGCTTTGGCTACGGCGAGCGCGTCATCCTGGATGACATATCGCTGACCGTGCCAAGGGGAAAGGTCACGGTCCTGATGGGCGCTTCAGGCGGCGGCAAGACCACCATGCTGCGGCTCATTGGCGGCCAGGTGAAGGCACAGAAGGGTGAAATGCTTTTTGACGGACGTGATGTCGGCAAGATGGGTACGCCCGAGTTGTATGCAGCGCGGCGTCGCATGGGCATGCTGTTCCAGTTCGGCGCGCTATTCACCGACCTGAGCGTCTTCGACAACGTTGCTTTCCCGTTGCGCGAGCACACCGAATTGTCCGAGGAGTTGGTCCGCGATATTGTGCTGATGAAACTCGATGCCGTCGGCGCACGCGGCGCCCGGGACCTGATGCCCTCGGAAATATCCGGCGGAATGAGTCGCAGGGTGGCGCTGGCCCGTGCCATCGCGCTCGACCCGGACCTGATCATGTACGACGAGCCATTTTCGGGGCTCGACCCGATCTCGCTGGGGACCGCAGCCCGCCTGATCAAGCAGCTCAACGAGACGCTGGGGATCACCAGCCTGGTCGTTTCGCACGAGATTCCCGAGACTTTCCGTATCGCGGATCAGGTGATCATGCTGGCCAACGGCCGGATCGCAGAGCAGGGCACGCCGCAGGCGTGTCGAAACTCCAAGGACCCGCTGGTGTACCAGTTCGTCAACGCGCTCAGTGACGGGCCCGTCCAGTTCCAGTACCCGGGGCCAACCGTTGCCCAGGATTTCGGCGGGGGGCTGGGATGAGCTGGTACCGTCCCGCGGACGTCGGCTTCGGGACGCGCCAGACGTTGGCCAATTGGGGCCATGCGGCCCGCTTGTTGCTGCGCCTGGCAACGCTGTTCGGCACAAGCATGCGGCGGTTTGGGCTCGTGCGTGACCAGATCCACTTCCTGGGCAACTATTCACTGGCGATCATTACAGTCTCCGGGCTGTTTGTCGGTTTCGTGCTTGGCCTGCAGGGCTATTACACGCTGCAGCGATATGGATCCTCCGAGGCGCTGGGCCTGCTGGTGGCGCTCAGCCTGGTGCGCGAACTGGGGCCGGTGATCACTGCATTGCTGTTTGCCGGTCGCGCCGGCGCTTCGCTCACGGCCGAGATTGGCCTGATGCGCGCAGGCGAACAGATCACTGCAATGGAAATGATGGCGGTCGATCCGGTGATCAGGGTTCTGGCGCCGCGTTTTTGGGCTGGCGTGATCGCCATGCCCCTGCTGGCCGCGGTCTTCAGCGCCGTCGGCATATTCGGGGGCTACGTCGTGGGCGTTCTGCTGATCGGCGTCGATGCCGGGGCGTTCTGGAGTCAGACGCAGGGCGGCGTGGACGTCTGGAAAGATGTCGGCAACGGCTGTGTCAAGAGTTTCGTGTTCGGTGTGGCAGTGACATTTGTGGCCCTGTTGCAGGGTTACGAAGCCCTGCCGACGCCCGAAGGGGTCTCCAGTGCGACAACGCGGACAGTGGTGATTGCCTCGCTGTCCGTGCTGGCTCTGGATTTCGTCCTGACCGTGATGATGTTCAGTATCTAGGAGAAGCCTGTGCAACGTTCGAGAAATGATGTGTGGGTGGGTCTGTTCGTGATGATTGGCATGGTTGCCATCATGTTCCTTGCGCTGAAGTCGGCCAACCTGCTCAACCTGAGCTTTCAGCCGGATTACCACGTACTTGCACGCTTTGACAATGTCGGAGGCCTGAAACCCCGTGCCGCCATCAAGAGCGCCGGTGTCGTGGTCGGTCGGGTGGAGTCGATTGCGCTGGACGAAAAGACCTTCCAGGCCCGGGTTACGCTGACGCTGGAGAGCCGCTACGTGTTTCCCAAGGACAGTTCGCTCAAGATCCTGACCAGCGGCTTGCTCGGCGAGCAGTACGTGGGCATTGAACCGGGCGCCGATGAGAAAAATCTTGCGGCTGGGGATACCATTACGGCGACACAGTCCGCCGTCGTGCTTGAAAACCTGATCGGCCAGTTCCTTTACAGTAAGGCAGCCGAAACCAGCAACGCCCCGGCGGGAGCGGCTCCAAAAAAATGAACACCTCTGAATCACCAGCAACCCTGCACACCTCCGTGCGTCGAGTCATGGCCCGCACACTGTGTGTGTTGGTTCTGGCAGGGCTGACCGGTTGTGCGAGCTTGCCCAACCCGACGTCCCGCGATCCGTTCGAGCCCTTCAACCGCGGGGTGATGAAATTCAACGAAACTCTGGACGCGGCGCTTCTCAAGCCTGCCGCAATGGCATACAAGCAGGCAGTTCCGCCCCTGGTGCGCACTGGCGTCTCCAACTTCTTCGGCAACATGGGCGACCTCTGGTCGGCCGTCAACAGTGCACTGCAGTTCAAGTTCCAGGATTCTGTCGAGAATTTCATGCGGTTCAACGTCAATACGTTCTTCGGGCTTGGCGGCATCCTGGATGTGGCCAGTGAACTGAGCATCGAGCGGCATCGGGAAGATTTCGGCCAGACGCTGGGCCGATGGGGCGTTCCCGCCGGCCCATACCTCATGCTGCCGCTGCTCGGGCCTTCGACGCTGCGTGACGCACTTGCGTTGTCGATCGATCGCAAGGGCGACCTGATCTACCAGTTTCATCAGGCCAATGAGCAGTTCGCGCTCTACTCACTGCGCATCCTGGACGTACGCAGCAATCTGCTGCGGCTAGGCTCGATGCTCGACGAGGTCGCCCTGGACAAATACACGTTCACCCGTGACGCGTTTCTCCAAAAGCGCCGGGCTGACATATTTGGCGACGCGGATCCTGAGCCCGATCCCGGTGACGCCAGGCCCGGGCCGGACGCCGGCCAACCGGAAGCCAAGCCCGCGCGTTAAGGTTGCATCGTGTTGCAATCCCCCGGCATTGTCCGGAACCCTGTTCGATCCCCGGGGGTCCCATCGGAGCGGCCCTTGATCGGGCGGCGTTTGAAAGTAAATCATGAATAGACGTGCCTGGACTCATTGGGCGGCAACTGCCGCCTTTCTTTCTGTCGTCGCAGGCGCAATGCCGGCGGCGTACGCCGCGGACGAGACGCCGGACGCGATGATCCATCGCCTGTCCGACGAGGTGCTGGCGTCGATCAAGGCTGACAAGGCAATCCAGGCTGGCGACACAGGCAGGGTTCTGGCGCTGGTCGACGGCAAGATCATGCCCAGCGTCGACTTCCAGCGCATGACGGCAGCGGCCGTCGGTGTGTCATGGCGGCAAGCCACGCCCGAGCAGCAAAAGCGGCTCGAGGAAGAGTTCAAGATCCTCCTTGTGCGCACCTATGCCGGAGCGCTGTCCCAGGTCGATGAGCAGGTGATCGCAATGAAGCCGCAGCGCGGCTCACCTGCCGACACAGAGGTCGTGGTCCGCACCGAAATCCGTGGCCGTGGCGACCCGATTCAGCTGGATTACCGGCTCGAAAAGACACCGACGGGCTGGAAGATCTACAACCTCAACGTCCTGGGCGTGTGGCTGGTCGAGACCTACCGCAGCCAGTTTGGGCAGGAAATCAGCGCCAAGGGTATCGACGGGCTGATCGCGACGCTGACCGCCCGTAACAAGGCCAACGCCAAGAAGGGCTAGACCCGGCCGTGCTGGTCCTCCCCGCCGAACTCACCCACGCCCAGGCGAGCGCCTGCTGCCAGATGCTGGCCCAGGCGCTGCGCCGTTCCGCGCAAACCGCGGTGGTTGCCGACGCCGCGGCGCTCGTGCGTTTCGATTCGTCCGCCCTGGCCGTGTTGCTCGAATGCCGGCGTGAGTCGCTGGCACTTGGCAAGACTTTCTCCGTGAGCCACCTGCCGGCGCGCCTGCGCGAACTGGCCACGCTGTATGGCGTGGCCGAATTACTTCCCGCGGCCCCTTAGGTTCATTGCCGGGGCCGGCGGCGGCCAGACACGCGGACCGCCTAGAATCATGGCCTCCCATGCCCGCGATCTCGTTCCAGTCTGTCTCCAAGCTCTATTCTTCGCCGCGCGGCCCGATCAAGGCGCTGGATGGCGTGAGCTTTGACATCGCAGAAGGTGAATTCTTCGGCTTGCTCGGCCCCAACGGCGCCGGCAAGACAACGCTGATCAGCATCCTGGCGGGGCTGGCACGGTCCACGTCGGGGCAGATCAAGGTCCGCGGCCATGATGTCCAGGCCGACTACGCGGCTGCACGCCGCCAGCTGGGCGTGGTGCCGCAGGAGCTGGTGTTCGACCCCTTCTTCACCGTTCGGGAAGCGCTGCGCATCCAGTCGGGCTATTTCGGATTGAAGAAGAACGAAGCGTGGATCGACGAGCTGCTGGAAAGCCTCGGGCTGGCGGACAAGGCCGCGTCCAACATGAGGCAACTGTCAGGCGGCATGAAGCGCCGGATGCTGGTGGCCCAGGCCCTGGTGCACCGCCCACCTGTGATCGTGCTGGACGAACCCACGGCCGGCGTGGACGTGGAATTGCGCCAGACCCTGTGGCAATTCATCGACAGGCTCAACAAGCAGGGCAACACCGTGCTGCTGACCACCCACTACCTGGAAGAGGCCGAGGCCCTGTGCGGGCGCATAGCCATGCTCAAGGCGGGCCGCGTGGTCGCGCTGGAACGTACCAGCGAACTGCTCAAGGCTGCGTCAAGCAATGTGTTGCGCTTCAAGCTCGATGGCCAGTTGCCAGCGGAGTTCACGTCGCGCGCCCGCGTGACCGGACGCATCGTCCAGCTGCCGGCCCACGACGCGCACGAAATCGAGCAGCACCTGGCCGCCATCCGCCGTGCGGGATTGCGCGTCGAGGATGTCGAGATCCGCAAGGCCGATCTGGAAGACGTGTTTCTTGATGTGATGGCGGCGGTGCCGGCCGACCTGGTGCCCGCATGATCGGCTGGCAAACTCTGTTCTACAAGGAGGTCCTGCGGTTCTGGAAAGTTGGCTTCCAGACCGTGGTGGCTCCCGTTCTTACTGCCGTGCTGTACCTGCTGATCTTTGGCCACGTGCTGGAAGGGCACGTCAAGGTCTACGACCGGATCAGCTATACGGCATTCCTGGTGCCTGGCCTGGTGATGATGAGCGTCCTTCAGAACTCGTTTGCCAACACCTCGTCCTCGCTGGTCCAGGGCAAGATCATGGGCAGCCTGGTGTTCGTGCTGCTGGCGCCGCTGTCGCACTGGGGCTGGTTCTTTGCCTATGTAGGCTCTTCAATTGTGCGCGGCCTGGCAGTTGGGCTGGGGGTCTTCGCTGTCACATCCTGGTTTGCGACACCGGATTTTGCAGCGCCGATCTGGATCGTCCTGTTCGCCGTCATGGGCGCCGGCATGCTCGGTGCGCTTGGCGTGATCGCCGGGTTGTGGGCGGAAAAATTCGACCAGATGGCAGCTTTCCAGAATTTCGTCATCATGCCCATGACTTTCCTGTCCGGGGTGTTCTATTCGATCCGGTCGCTGTCGCCGTTCTGGCAGGATGTGAGCCACCTGAATCCCTTTTTCTACATGATCGACGGCTTCCGCTTCGGCTTCTTCGGTGTCAGCGACGTGTCGCCCTGGCTGAGCCTGGCGATCGTCGGCACGGCACTGCTGATTGTCAGCGCCGTCGCTGTGCACCTGCTGCGCATTGGCTACAAAATTCGGGGTTGAGACGCTGCAATGACGCCCCCACGTTCACATTCGTTCACTGCCCCCCAAGGGGGCTTCAGCCTCCTAGAGGCGGCTCGTCGGAGGCCGACATGACCGCCGAAGAACTTCGCGACCTGATTGCCGGCGGCCTGCCGTGCGTGCACCTGGAGGTGGATGGCGACGGCCGCCACTGGTCGGCCGTCATTGTTTCGGCTGAATTCGAGGGCAAGCGGCTCATCCAGCGGCACCAGCGGGTCTACGCGACGCTCGGCGCAAGAATGCGGACCGACGAAGTCCATGCGCTGTCCATGAAGACCCTGACACCCGGTGAATGGGCGACCCAACAGGACTGACCCGCTCATGGACAAGCTACTGATTCGCGGGGGCAGGCAACTGCACGGCGAGGTCCGGATTTCAGGGGCCAAGAATGCCGCATTGCCCGAACTGTGTGCGGCCTTGCTGACCGACCAGTCCGTTACGCTGCAGAACTTGCCGCGGCTACAGGACGTGGCGACCATGCTCAGGCTTGTGCGCAACATGGGCGTCCTGGCCGAGGAAGGCGAGGACGGCGTCGTGCGCGTCGACTCCAGCCGGCTGAGTTCGCCCGAGGCTCCCTACGAACTCGTCAAGACCATGCGCGCTTCGGTGCTGGCGCTGGGCCCCCTGCTCGCGCGCTTTGGCGAGGCCACCGTGTCGCTGCCCGGTGGATGCGCCATCGGATCCAGGCCCGTGGACCAGCATATCCGGGGCATGCAGGCCATGGGGGCCCAGATCGTGGTCGAACACGGCTACATCATCGCCAAGCTGCCCAAGGGCCGGGAACGGCTGCACGGGGCGAACATCCGCACCGACATGATCACCGTGACGGGCACGGAGAACTTCCTGATGGCAGCGACCCTGGCGCAAGGCCAGACCGTGCTGGAAAACGCCGCGCAGGAGCCCGAAATCACCGACCTGGCCGAAATGCTGATCAGCATGGGTGCCCGCATCGAGGGCCATGGCAGCAGCCGGATCACCATCCAGGGTGTCGACCGGCTGCATGGTTGCACCCGCCGCGTGGTTGCGGACCGGATCGAGGCAGGCACGTTCCTGTGCGCGGTCGCGGCCACCGGAGGCGATGTCGTCTTGCGTCACGGACGCGCCGACCACCTGGAGGCTGTGATCGACAAGCTGCGGGAGGCGGGCGCCGGTGTCTCGGCCGTCGAAGAAGGCATCCACGTGCGCTCCGAGGGGCGCCTGCGGGCGCAAAGCCTGCGCACGACCGAGTACCCGGGTTTCCCGACCGATATGCAGGCGCAATTCATGGCGCTCAATGCCATTGCCGAAGGATCGTCGATGGTGACCGAGACGATCTTCGAGAACCGCTTCATGCACGTGGACGAATTGCTGCGGCTGGGAGCGAACATCCAGGTCGACGGAAAGGTGGCTGTGATCGAAGGCGTGCCGACTCTGTCGGGCGCAACTGTTATGGCGACCGACCTGCGCGCCTCAGCCAGCCTGGTCATCGCGGGACTGGTCGCAAAGGGCGAGACCCTCGTCGACCGCATTTACCATCTTGACCGCGGCTACGATCGGATGGAAGAAAAGCTGCGCGGCATTGGCGCCGATATAGAGCGAATCAAATGATCACACTGGCGCTTTCCAAGGGACGCATCTTCGACGAAACCTTGCCGCTGCTCAAAGCCGCCGGCATCGAGGTGCTGGAGGATGCGGAAACATCGCGCAAGCTGATTCTTTCGACCAACCACGCGGACTTGCGCGTCGTCATCGTGCGGGCTTCGGACGTGCCCACCTATGTGCAATACGGCGGAGCCGATCTCGGGGTCACCGGCAAGGACACGCTGATCGAACATGGCGGCCAGGGCCTGTACCAGCCGCTGGACCTGAAGATCGCCAAATGCCGCATCAGCGTTGCCGTCCGGGCCGATTTCGACTACGCGAGCGCCGTCAAGCAGGGATCGCGCCTGCGGGTGGCGACCAAGTACGTTGGCATTGCGCGTGAATTCTTCGCCGCCAAGGGAGTGCACGTCGATCTGATCAAGCTTTACGGCAGCATGGAGCTGGCACCGCTGACGGGCCTTGCCGACGCCATAGTCGACCTGGTCTCCACCGGCGGCACGCTGCGGGCCAACCATCTGGTTGAGGTCGAGCGCATCATGGACATCAGTTCCCGCCTGGTTGTCAACCAGGCCGCGCTCAAGCTCAAGCAGGGGCCGATCCGCCGCCTGATCGACGCTTTTGCGCGGGCTGTCCAGCCCGACTGAATGCCATGAGCCTGACCGCACGGCCCCTTCGCCTTGACACCGCAGATGCCGGATTTGAAGCGCAGTTCCACCAGCGACTGCACTGGGCGGCCGAGACCGACGCCGAGGTCGAGCAGGCCGTTTCGCTGATCCTGGATGAAGTGCGGGCGCATGGCGACAACGCCGTGCTTGAGTATACCCTGCGCTTCGATGGCCTGACGGCGGCTTCGCTGGGTGAGCTCGAATTGAGTCAGTCCGAACTCAGGGCTGCGTTCGACGCGTTGCCGCTGCTTCAGCGAGATGCGCTCCAGGCAGCTGCCCAGCGCGTGCGCACCTACCACGAAGCCCAGAAGGAAGCCAACGGGCAGAGCTGGAGCTACCGGGACGATGACGGTACCTTGCTCGGCCAGAAGGTCACGCCGCTCGATCGCGTTGGCATCTATGTGCCAGGGGGCAAGGCCGCGTACCCGTCTTCGGTGCTGATGAACGCCATCCCTGCTCACGTGGCGGGCGTCGACGAAATCATCATGGTCGTGCCAACGCCGCGCGGTGAAAGAAACGCCCTGGTGCTGGCCGCCGCGCACGTGGCGGGTGTGACGCGCGCCTTCACTATCGGCGGTGCCCAGGCCGTGGCTGCGCTGGCCTATGGCACCCAGACCATTGCCAAGGTCGACAAGATCACCGGTCCGGGTAATGCCTATGTCGCCAGCGCCAAGCGCCGGGTGTTCGGAACCGTTGGCATCGACATGATTGCCGGCCCCAGCGAGATCCTGGTATTGGCCGACGGCAGCACGCCACCTGACTGGGTGGCGATGGACCTGTTCAGCCAGGCCGAGCACGACGAATTGGCGCAAAGCATCCTGCTCAGCCCTGATGCCTCCTACATAGACGAGGTTCAGGCCTGCATCGACAGGCTGCTGCCGCAGATGCCCCGCGCGGAAATCATCGCGGCCTCCCTCAACGGCCGCGGCGCGCTGATCCACACGCGTACGATGGAAGAAGCCTGCGCCATCAGTAACCGCATTGCGCCTGAGCACCTGGAAGTGGCCAGTGCGAACCCCCACCGTTGGGAGCCGCTGCTGCGGCATGCCGGCGCCATCTTCCTGGGTGCCTTCACCAGCGAGTCCCTGGGTGACTATTGCGCAGGGCCCAACCATGTCCTGCCCACCAGCGGTACGGCGCGCTTTTCAAGCCCCCTGGGCGTCTACGATTTCCAGAAGCGGACCAGCCTGATCGAGGTCAGTGAAGCGGGTGCTCAAAAGCTTGGCACGATTGCTGCCGAACTGGCGTACGGCGAAGGGCTGCAGGCCCATGCCCGGGCCGCCGAAATGAGGCTCAAGCGATGATCGCGCGTGATATGACGAAGTTGCTGCGCCAGGATGTCCAGTCCATGCACGCTTACGCGATCCAGCCGTCCGCCGGCATGGTCAAGCTCGACGCCATGGAGAATCCACACCGGCTGTCCGATGCCTTGCAGGCCGAACTCGGGCAGCGGCTTGGTGCGCTGGCACTGAACCGCTATCCCGGTGAGCGTGTTGACGATCTGCGGCGGGCGCTGGCCACCCATTGCAGCATGCCCGAGGGCTTCGATCTCATGCTGGGCAATGGTTCCGACGAGCTGATTTCCCTGCTTGCCATGGCCTGCGACGTGCCGGGCGCGACGATCCTCGCGCCGGTACCCGGTTTCGTCATGTACGGGATGAGCGCCCGGCTCCAAGGCCTGGGTTTCGTGGGGGTCGACCTGACGCCGGACTTCGAACTTGACGAGGCCGCGATGCTGGCCGCGATCGACCGGCACCAGCCGTCCATCGTCTACCTGGCGTACCCCAACAATCCCACCGCCAATCTGTGGAACGACGCCGCGATCGAGAAGATCGTCGAGGCTGCGCCCGGGCTCGTTGTGTTTGACGAGGCCTACCAGCCGTTTTCCAGCCGCAGCTATATCGACCGGCTGCCGCGCCACGGCCACGTGCTGCTGATGCGCACCCTGAGCAAGTTCGGCCTGGCCGGCGTGAGAATCGGCTACATGATCGGCCCGGCCGCGCTGATCGCCGAAGTCGACAAGGTGCGCCCGCCCTACAACGTCAGCGTGCTCAACTGTGAGTGCGCGTTGTTTGCGCTCGAACACTCCGGCATCTATGCGCAGCAGGCCCAGGACCTGCGTGAGCAGCGCGCAGTGGTCGCGCGGGGGCTGTCCGCTATGCCGGGGGTCACCCACTGGCCCAGCGACGCCAACATGGTGCTGGTTCGGGTCCCCGATGCGCAAAAGACCTTCGACGGCATGAAGGCCCATGGCATATTGGTCAAGAACGTTTCTAAAATGCACCCATTGCTGGCCAATTGCCTGCGCCTGACGATCGGAACGGCCGACCAGAACTCGCAGCTGCTGTCGGCGCTCAAAGCCTCGCTATGACCACACCACGACTGGCCGAAGTTACCCGCGCCACCACTGAAACCCGGATCACGGTCCGCGTCAACCTGGACGGCACCGGCCAGGCTCGCCTGGCCACGGGCATCGGCTTCTTCGACCACATGCTTGACCAGATCGCCCGCCACGGGCTGATCGATCTGGATATCCAGGCCGAAGGCGACCTGCACATCGACGGCCACCACACCGTCGAGGATGTCGGCATCACGCTGGGTCAGGCCGTGTACAAGGCCGTTGGCGACAAATCGGGTATCCGCCGCTACGGCTACGCCTACGTGCCACTGGACGAGGCGCTTTCACGCGTAGTGATCGATTTTTCCGGCCGGCCTGGCCTGGTCATGAACGTGCCGTTCAAGAGCGGCATGATCGGCACCTTCGACAGCCAGTTGGCGCACGAGTTCTTCCAGGGATTCGCCAACCACGCCTTCGTGACGCTGCACATCGACAACCTGCGCGGCGAGAACGCGCACCACCAGTGTGAAACCGTATTCAAGGCCTTCGCCCGCGCGCTGCGGGTCGCGCTGGAAAGGGATCCGCGCACGGCCGGCACCATTGCGTCAACGAAGGGGTCGCTCTGAAGCGTTCACGGTGGGCAGCGCTATGAAAACGGTGGCAGTGGTCGATTACGGCATGGGCAACCTGCGCTCGGTGGCGCAGGCGGTCATGCACGTGGCCGAGGGGACCGGCCTCGAAGTCGTCATCACCTCGCGCCCCGACGAAGTTCGCGCCGCACAGCGGATCGTCTTGCCCGGCCAGGGCGCCATGCCCGACTGCATGCGCGAACTGCGCGAATCCGGCTTGCACGAATCGGTCTTGGAATCCGCGACACAAAAGCCGCTTTTCGGCGTTTGCATCGGCATGCAAATGCTGCTGGATCGCAGTCACGAGGGCCCCACGGATGGCCTGGGCCTGATACACGGCGAAGTCGTCAGGTTCGAGCTGGCCGGGCAGCTGCAGCCCGACGGCAGCCGCTACAAGGTGCCGCAAATGGGCTGGAACGAGGTCTGGCAGTCGCAGCCGCACCCCTTGTGGCACGGCGTGCCCGACGGCAGCTTCTTCTATTTCGTTCACAGCTACTACGCGAGACCGTCAGATGCGCGCCACAGCGCGGGCGAGACTGACTATGGCGGGCGCTTTACCGCCGCGATTGCACGCGATAATATTTTTGCGACCCAATTCCATCCCGAAAAAAGCGCAGACCACGGCCTGGCCCTCTACCGCAATTTCCTGCATTGGAACCCCTGATCCAAGGACAAGGCGGATCGCGCAGCAAACTGCCTCGAAATCCTCCGTTGACACCATGCTTCTCATTCCCGCGATCGACCTGAAGGACGGCCACTGCGTGCGCCTCAAGCAAGGCGACATGGACCAGGCGACCACCTTCGGTGAAGATCCGGCTGCCATGGCGCGCAGCTGGCTGGCAAAGGGCGCGCGCCGGCTGCATCTGGTTGACCTGAACGGCGCTTTCGCGGGAAAGCCACAGAACTTCGCCGCCGTGCGCGCCATCCTGCGCGCCGTGGGCGATGATATCCCGGTGCAGCTGGGCGGCGGTATCCGAGACCTGGACACCATCGAGAAGTACATCGATGGGGGCCTGCGCTACGTCATCATCGGCACGGCCGCCGTCAAGAACCCCGGTTTCCTGCAGGATGCATGTACGGCCTTTGGCGGCCACATCATCGTTGGGCTGGACGCCAGGGACGGAAAAGTTGCCACTGATGGGTGGAGCAAGCTCACCGGCCACGAAGTGGTCGATCTGGCGTGCAAGTTCGAGGACTGGGGCGTCGAGTCGGTCATCTACACCGACATCGGCCGTGATGGCATGCTCACCGGCATCAACATCGAGGCCACCGTGAAGCTGGCCAAGGCGCTGCATATCCCGGTGATTGCATCCGGTGGCCTGTCCAGCATGGCGGACATCGAAAACCTGTGCGCCGTCCAGGGAGAGGGCATCGAGGGTGTCATTTGCGGCCGCGCCATCTATTCCGGTGACCTCGATTTCGGCGGGGCCCAGGCCCGGGCCGACGAGCTCAACGGCTGACCTTGACGGAGCCGCATTGCTAGCCAAGCGCATCATTCCCTGCCTGGATGTAACGGGCGGGCGCGTAGTCAAGGGCGTCAATTTCGTTGAATTGCGCGATGCCGGCGACCCAGTGGAAATCGCAGCGCGCTACAACGCACAGGGCGCTGACGAACTCACGTTTCTCGACATCACCGCCACCAGCGACGGTCGCGATTTGATCCTGCCGATCATCGAAGCGGTGGCGTCGCAGGTATTCATTCCCCTGACCGTCGGCGGCGGCGTGCGCACCGTCGAAGACGTGCGCCGGTTGCTCAATGCCGGTGCCGACAAGACCAGCTTCAACTCGGCCGCCATTGCCAACC
>JANYAN010000066.1 GCA_025361305.1 Burkholderiales bacterium | reverse complement strand
CTCATTGCCTGGAGCACCTGGACGCGGCCGATGCGGTCTTGAGCCGCTTCAGTTGTCGCGCGCCGCCTTCTTGCGCTCGTGCTCTTTCAGGTGGCGCTTACGCAGGCGGATCGACTTGGGCGTGATCTCTACCAGTTCATCGTCTTCGATGAACTCGACCGCGTACTCCAGCGTCAGCTGGATCGGCGGCGTGATCTTGATCGCGTCTTCCTTGCCGCTGACGCGGAAGTTGGTCAGCTGCTTCATGCGCACGGCGTTGACGATCAGGTCGTTGTCGCGGCTGTGGATGCCCACGATCATGCCCTCGTAGACGGGATCGCCGGCCTTGACGAACATGCGGCCGCGGTCATCCAGCTTGCCCAGCGCGTAGGTGACGATTTCGCCGTCGTCCATGCTGATCAGCACGCCATTCTTGCGGCTGGCAATTTCACCTTTGTAGGCCTCGTAGCCGTCGAAGATGTTGCTGGCCAGCCCGGTGCCCCGCGTCAGGTTCAGAAATTCATTCTGGAAGCCGATCAGGCCGCGCGCCGGAATCCGGTATTCCAGGCGCACCCGGCCGCGGCCATCGGGCTCCATGTTGACCAGGTCGCCCCTGCGCTCACCCAGGGCCTGCATCACGCCGCCCTGGTGGCCTTCTTCGATGTCCACGGTGAGCAACTCGATCGGCTCATGCCGCTCACCGTTGACCTCCCGGAACACCACTCGTGGCTTTGATACGGCCAGTTCGTAACCCTCGCGGCGCATGTTTTCCACCAGAATGGTCAGGTGCAGTTCGCCGCGGCCGGAGACTTCGAAGATGCCCTCCTCGCTGGTGTCCTTGACGCGCAGCGCGACGTTGGCCTGCAGTTCACGCTGCAGCCGGTCCCAGAGCTGGCGGCTGGTAACGAACTTGCCTTCGCGGCCGGCCAGTGGCGAATTGTTCACGCAGAAGTTCATCGTCAGCGTTGGCTCGTCGATCTTGAGCATCGGCAGTGGCGCCGGGTTGGCCGGATCGGTCAAAGTGACACCTATGCCTACCTGCTCGATACCGCTGATCAGGACGATGTCGCCCGGGCCGGCCTCGGTGGCGGGGATGCGTTCCAGCCCGTCGAATTTGAGGATCTGTTGCACCTTGGCCAGTGCAGGCGAGCCTTCGATTCCTTCATAAACGGCGACCTGCTGGTTCACCTTGATGGTGCCCTGGTTGATCCGGCCCACACCGATGCGTCCGACGTAGGTGGAGTAGTCGAGCGATGAAATCTGCAACTGAAGCGGCGCATCGGCTTCGCCTTCGTGCGCCGGTACGTGCGTCAGGATGGTGTCGAACAAGGGCGCCAGGTCCTGGCCCCATTGTTCACCGGCCGTGCCCTCTTCCATCGAGGCCCAGCCGTTCAGGCCCGAAGCGTAGACCACCGGGAAATCGAGCTGGTCTTCGGTGGCGCCGAGCTTGTCGAACAGGTCGAAGGCGGCGTTGATCACGTAGTCGGGGCGCGATCCCGGGCGGTCCACCTTGTTGACGACCACGATGGGCTTGAGGCCCAGCGCCAGCGCCTTCTTGGTGACGAAGCGGGTCTGCGGCATCGGGCCTTCCACTGCGTCGATCAGCAGGACGACGCCGTCCACCATTGACAGTGCACGCTCCACCTCGCCGCCGAAATCGGCGTGCCCAGGGGTGTCAACGATGTTGACGTGCGTGCCCTGCCAGGTGACGGCGCAGTTCTTGGCCAGGATGGTGATGCCGCGCTCGCGTTCGAGGTCGTTGCTGTCCATCACACGCTCAGTGACTTTCTCGTTGGCCCGGAAGGTGCCGGACTGGCGCAGCAGCATGTCCACGAGGGTGGTCTTGCCATGGTCCACGTGGGCGATGATGGCGATATTGCGGATTTGCTTGTTGCTCATAAGTTGCTTTCCAAAATCTGTTCGACCTCCGGCGGGCTCAGCAGCCGGTCGGGTATCAGTTCTCCGCCCTTGATGTGGGCGACTCCCAGCAGCGCCTTTGGCTGCTCGCCGAAAACGGCGACATGTTCTTCGTCCGGCCACAGGCCGCGCCGGCGCAGCCCGCTGAGAAACCGACCTGCATTGTCGGTGTCCAGCGTGACGCGCGTGTGATCCGGCAGCAGCGAATCAACCGGCTGCAAGCACGCCACTCTTGCGGGTTCGTCCTTCGCCTCCAGCGCCTCCAGGGTGATGCACTGCGCCAGCCCGTAGTGGCCGGTCGCCGTGCGCCGCAGCGACAGCAGGTGCGCGCCACAGCCCAGTGCCTCGCCGATGTCCTCGGCCAGGGTGCGGATGTAAGTCCCCTTGCTCACCTTGGCCACCATGCGCAGCACGTCAGGTGCCTGGGGTTCAAGCGCCAGGCGCCAGACAACGACGTCTCGCGCCTCGCGTTCGACTTCCTGGCCGGCACGCGCGTATTCGTACAAGGCCTTGCCGTCCTTCTTGAGGGCGCTGTACATCGGCGGCACCTGGCGGATGGGGCCGGTGAACCTCGCCGTCACACCGGCCACGATTGCCGGCGTCAATGGCAGGACCAGGCGTTGCTCTATCACTTCACCCTCGGCGTCGCCGGTGGACGTCTTGACACCCAGCCGCACGGTCGCCTCGTAGGTCTTGTCCGCGTCAAGCTGCAACTGGCTGAACTTGGTCGCTGCGCCAAAACACAATGGCAACACGCCGGTGGCCAGCGGGTCGAGCGTTCCGGTGTGGCCGGCCTTCTCGGCCCGCAGCAGCCATTTGCATCGCTGCAGGGCGTTGTTACTCGACAGGCCCAATGGCTTGTCCAGCAGCAACACCCCATGCACAGGGCGCCGCTGCACCCTGGTGCTTGGCGCGTTCACGGCTAGTCTTCTTTTGCCCGGGACGACACGGCCTTGGCAATCAGGGCGTTCATGTCGGCTGCTCGCTCGGTGGTACGGTCGAACTGGAAATGCAGCGTCGGCACGGTGTGGATGTGCAGGCGCTTGAACAAGCCGTTGCGCAGGAACCCCGCTGCCTGGTTGAGTGCTTCCTCGCATTCACGCGAGTCACCCACCAGCACGCTGAAGAACACCTTGGCGTGGGCGTAGTCAGGCGTCACCTCCACGGCCTGGATGGTCACCATGCCCACCCGTGGGTCCTTCAGTTCGCGCGCGATCAGTTCCGTCAGATCCCGCTGGATCTGATCGGCAACCTTGAAGCTGCGGTTGGGGGTGGTGGATTTCTTTGGCATGAGGGGTTGGCGCGCGTTCAAAGACCCCGAATTGATCCGGTATTGATCCTGTATTTATGCCGCCTTAAAGCGTCCGCGCAACTTCCTTGATTTCGAAGAACTCGAGCTGGTCGCCCTCGGAAATGTCGTTATAGCCCTTGATGTTCAGGCCACACTCGAAGCCTTCCTTGACCTCGCGCGCGTCGTCCTTGAACCGCTTGAGCGATTCGAGTTCGCCTGTAAACACCACGACGTTGTCGCGCAGCAGTCGCAGTCGCGCAGAGCGGCGAACGACGCCGGAGGTGACCATGCAGCCCGCGATTGCGCCGATCTTGCTGACACGGAAAACCTGGCGGATCTCGGCCGTGCCGATGACTTCTTCCTTCTTGTCCGGGGTCAGCATTCCCGACATGGCCGCCTTCAACTCGTCGACGGCGTCGTAGATGATGTTGTAGTAGCGGACGTCCACGCCGTTGCCTTCGGCCAGCTTGCGCGCGCCGGCGTCACCGCGCACGTTGAAGCCGATGACCACAGCCTTCGAGGCGATGGCGAGGTTGATGTCGCTTTCGCTGATGGCGCCCACGGCCGCATAGACCAGCTGCACCTTGACCTCGTCGGTCGAAAGTTTGAGCAGGGACTGGGCCAGGGCCTCCTGGGAGCCCTGCACGTCGGCCTTGACGATGATGGGAACCATCTTGACTTCGCCGGCCGTCATGTCCGTGAACATGTTTTCCAGCTTGGCCGCCTGCTGGCGTGCCAGCTTGGTATTGCGGAACTTGCCGGCACGGTAGGTTGATATCTCGCGGGCCCTGCGTTCGTCCGTCATGACCATGAACTCGTCCCCGGCCTGCGGAACCTCCGTCAGACCCTGGATTTCCACTGGGATCGACGGGCCGGCGCTCTTGATGGCCTTGCCGTTTTCGTCGAGCATGGCGCGCACGCGTCCATAAGTCTGGCCAGCCAGCACCACGTCCCCGGTCTTGAGCGTACCGGTTTGCACCAGCACGGTGGCGACAGGTCCGCGGCCCCGGTCCAGCTGGGCTTCGATCACGAGGCCCTTGGCCAGCGCTTCGACGGGGGCCTTGAGTTCCAGCACTTCAGCCTGCAGCAGCACCTGTTCGAGCAATGCATCGATGCCCTCGCCGGTCTTGGCGGACACCGCAACAAAAGGCGATTCGCCGCCATATTCCTCAGGCACGACCTCTTCGGCCACCAGTTCCTGCTTGACACGGTCGGCATTGGCGTCGGGCTTGTCGATCTTGTTGATCGCGACCACGATCGGCACACCGGCCGCTTTCGCGTGCTTGATGGCTTCCCGGGTTTGGGGCATGACGCCGTCGTCCGCCGCCACGACCAGGATCACGATGTCGGTCGCCTGGGCGCCGCGCGCCCGCATGGCGGTGAACGCCTCATGGCCAGGGGTGTCCAGGAACGAGATCATCCCGCGCGGGGTTTCCACGTGGTAGGCCCCTATGTGCTGGGTGATGCCGCCGGCTTCACCTGCGGCAACCTTGGCACGGCGGATGTAGTCCAGCAGGGAGGTCTTGCCGTGGTCGACGTGGCCCATCACGGTCACGACCGGGGCGCGCGGCAGGGCCTCGCCCTCGGCAGCGGCGACGTCGTCATCGGTGAACGCCTCCGGATCGTCCAGCGCGGCAACGATGGCCTTGTGGCCCATTTCCTCGACCACGATCATGGCCGTGTCCTGGTCCAGCGGCTGGTTGATCGTGACCATCTGGCCCAGCTTCATCAGGTGCTTGATCACCTCGGAGGCCTTGACGGCCATCTTGTGTGCCAGTTCCGCCACCGTGATGGTCTCGGGCACGTGCACTTCGATCACGCGCTGCTCGACCGGCGCGGGCTGCACCTGTTCGTCACGGTGGTCGCGCTCATTGCCGCGACGCCCGCGTGGGCCTCCGCGCCAGCTGTTGCGGCCCACGCCACCCGAGGCATCGCCCCGGGTAGGGATAGCCTTTTTCTTGGCCGGATCGCCGGCCCAGCTGGACGACAGCTTGGCGGACTTGACTTCCTTGCCAGCGCCGGGTGCACTTCCCGGTGCCGTGGCGCCAGGGGCGAGACGGCCGGTTCCGGTGCCAACCGCGGGCTTGTGCAGTGTGCCCTTGGCGCCAGGCTTGGCCACTTCGGCGGCCTTGGCAACAGGCTTTTCGGGCGGCTTGTGCGCGACCAGGACCTTCTTGGGCGCCGACATCATCGAGCGGATGGCGGCGGCTTCAGCTTCGGCCTTGCGGCGGCGGTCGCCCAGGTCGGCGGCGCGCGCAGCTTCTTCATCGGCACGGGCCTTGGACTCTGCGACGGATTTCTCGCGTGCTTCGGTCTGCGCAGCAGCGCGGGCGGCGGCCGCATCGACCGCTTCCTGGCTCGCTTCGGCCTTGTCGGTCGAAATCTGGGCCTTCTTCTGTTCTGCCGTCGCCGCGTAGTTGGCCGCGCGCTCTTCGGCATCACGCTCACGCTTTTCGGCCAGTTCACGCTGGCGCCGCTTTTCCGCCAGATCTTCCTCCTGGCGACGGATCAGCTCGGCCTGGCGCCGTGCCTCTTCCTCGCGACGGGAGAGCTCGGCGTCTTCAATGTGCGGTGCTGGCTCCGACTGAGCCACTTCGGCCGAAGGCGCCTCGACGACGGCTGTATCGCCGCCCTCGTCGCGCTTGACGAAGGTGCGCTTCTTGCGCACTTCCACCTGGATGGTGCGAGCCTTGCCCGACGAATCGGCCTGCTTGATCTCGCTGGTGGACTTCTTCACCAGGGTGATCTTCTTGCGCTCGGCTGTTGCCGTGCCATGGCTGGCCTGCAGGTAACCCAGCAGCTTTTGCTTGTCGGCTTCGCTCAGGGCATCGGCCGGAGTGGATTTGGCCACGCCGGCACTGCGCAGCTGCTCGAGCAGCGTGTCGGTGGATTTCTTGAGTTCGCTGGCGAACTCAGCGACGGTTGTACTTGACATGTGTTTGCGTACCTTCCATCACATTACTCTTGGGCTGCGGCGGCGCTGGCGAACCAGTGCTCGCGCGCCTTCATGATCAGGACCTTGGCTTCGTCCGTGGACTGGCCGGTGATATCGGTCAGCTCGTCCAGGGCCAGGTCGGCCAGGTCGTCGCGGGTGTGGACCCCGGCTTCGGCCAGCTTGGCAATCAGGGGGGGGTTCAGGCCCTCGAGATCGCGCAGGTCCTGGGAGACCTCCTCGACGCTTTCCTCGCGGGCAATTTCCATGGTCAGCAGGGCATCCTTGGCGCGGGCGCGCAGCTCGTTGACCGTGTCTTCGTCGAAGGACTCGATTTCCAGCATTTCCTGGATCGGGACGTAGGCCACTTCCTCCAGGCTGGTGAACCCCTCGGCAAAGAGGATGTCGGCAATTTCCTGGTCGACGTCGAGCTTTTCCATGAACAGGGTACGGATCGTGTCCGTCTCTTCGGCCTGCTTCTGGGCCGATTCGTTGGCGTCCATGATGTTGATCTTCCAACCGGTCAAGTCGGACGCCAGGCGCACATTCTGGCCGCCCCGG
>JANYAN010000065.1 GCA_025361305.1 Burkholderiales bacterium | reverse complement strand
ACCTCAAGGGCAAGACCGTGTGTACGCTGCAGGGCGCCTGGTACAACAAGACCCTGTCCGAAAAATACGAGTTCGTACCGCAGGCCTACGCGGGGGTCGCCGAAGCATCGCAGGCCTCTTTCGACAACCGCTGCGTCGGCTTTCTGGACGACGACGCGCATGGCGGCTCGCTGCTACTGGGCGACGACTGGAAGGGTTTCGAGATGCCGCTGCAAACACAGGCCGAAGCGCCCTGGGGCATGGCGATTGCCTTCGGCAGTCCTGGGCTCAAGGAAGTTCTGGCGCAGGCCGCCAACGACTGGCACCGCAAGGGCACCATCGTGGAACTGGAAAAGAAGTGGGGCATCCAGCCGACGAAATGGGTCCAGGCCATGCATGAGAAGGCCATTTCCGCCAAATAGGCGTGACTTGAGCGCACGATGATCGCCGACTGGTTTAGGCAGCTCTACGACACACGAGGCCTGAACTTTTCGGTCTTCTATGACCGCGTCGATGCCGTCACCTATCTCAAGGGCATACAGGTAAGCCTGGAACTGTCGGTCGCCTGTATCGTGCTTTCGGTGCTGATCGGCATCGTCGGCGCTTTTCTACAGCGTTCGCGCCTGGCGGCACCGCGCTGGCTGGTAGCCGCTTACGTCAATTTCTTTCGCAACACGCCGCCTCTGGCGCAGCTGTATTTCTTTTATTTCGGCCTCGGGTCGCTGCTGGTCTCGTCGGCCGGCAGTGCCGCCGGCCAAGAACCGCTGCTCGACAACTTTGCCTGGGCGGTCATTTCGATGTCGCTGTTCGCCGGCGCGTTCAACACCGAGATATTCCGCTCCGGCATAGAAGCGGTTCCGCGCGCCACCGTCGAGGCCGCCGAAGCGCTCGGCTACTCGCCGTTCAAGGCTTACGTCCATGTCGTGTTACCGCTGGCGCTGCGCATCAGCCTGCCTGCCCTCAACAACAACCTGGTGACGATGGTCAAGGGCACCACCCTGGCCTACGCCATCGGTGTGCCCGAGCTCCTGACCGCGTCCTCCACCATCTGGGGCGCGTCGGTCAATATTCCCGAGATGATGGCTCTGCTGATGGTGACCTTCCTGGCCATCGTCGGCGCCTTGGTGTTCATCCTGCATTGCCTGGAACGGGCCTTGCGCATCCCCGGATACAACCGCTGATGCGCCCGCTTGCTGTTCTGCTTCCCGCACCGCGCGTACCCGATCGGCAAATGGACCCGGTGTGGCATGCGGGCCGGCTCTGCTACTACCTGAACCCGCGCGGCGCGGCCACGGTTTTTCTGTGCCTGGCCCTGAGTTGTGTGGCGGCCCAGGCGGCAAGCGCCGCCGGCAAGCCCGGCATCGTCGAGACCTTGCTCAAGTGGACGCCGCTGCTGGCGGGCGGCTTCTTTTGGAACATCGCCATTAGCGCGGTCGCCCTCGCGGTCGGCACGGCCTTTGGTTTCATGCTGGGCATTGCGCAGCTGTCCCCGCGCAGCTGGCTGCGCTCGCCGTCCTGGCTGGTGACCCAGTTCCTGCGCAATGCGCCCTGGCTGGTGCTGCTTTTCTATTGCATGTTCCTGCTGCCTTTCAAGGTACAGCTTTTCGGTGTCGTGGTTCCGGTTCCGGACTGGCTGAAGGCTGCGTTCGGCTTTGCCTTGCCGGCCATGGCCTACGTGGCGGAAATCGTGCGCGGCGCCATCCAGTCGATACCGGCCGGACAATGGGATTCAGCCGAGTCGCTGGCCTTCACGCGTACCCAGATCATCTGGAGCATCATCCTGCCCCAATGCATCAAACGCATGCTGCCGGCATGGATGAATCTCTACGCCATCGTCGCGATGGCCAGCACGCTGGCCAACATCGTGGGGGTATCCGAGGCGATGACGGTCACACGCGAAGTCCTGGCCGCCGAGCGGCGCCAGGAGCTATTGCTTCCCATGTACGCCTATCTGCTGGCCTGGTTCTTCATCTACTGTTATCCGATCGCCAGGATCACGCTGGCGCTGGAACGCAAATGGGCCGTGGCGAATTGAACTTGCCGCAATGGACCCATACACCATGTCCCAAGAACCCCAGAGCAAGCCTTCCGGCAACGTGATCGTGGCCATCACGGACGTGCACAAGCGCTTCGGCGGCACCGACGTATTGCAGGGAATTTCCATTCAGGTCCGGCGCGGCGAAGTGATCTGCATCATCGGGCCGTCCGGTTCCGGCAAGTCGACGCTGCTTCGCTGTATCAATGCGCTGACCCCAATCGACTGCGGCGCCATCTCGGTCTGCGGCATCAACGTGGCCGACCCCCGGCTGGACAAGCTGGCGCTGCGGCGCAAGGTGGGCATGATTTTCCAGCAGTACAACCTGTTTCCCCACAAGACCGCCCTGCAGAACGTGATGATGGCGCCGATCCAGGTGATGAAACAGAACAAGGACGAAGTGGAAAAGCTCGCACGCGCGCTGATGGCCAAGGTGCGGCTGACTGGCAAGGAAGGCTGTTATCCGGCAGAACTCTCGGGCGGCCAACAGCAGAGGGTCGCCATCGCGCGCTCGCTGGCGATGCAGCCCGAGGTCATGATGTTCGATGAAGTCACCGCTGCGCTCGACCCGCAGACTGTCAAGGAAGTGCTCAACGTCATTCGGGATCTCGCAGCCGAAGGTATGACCTGCATGCTGGTGACCCATGAAATGGGCTTCGCGCGCGAAATTGCCCACCGCATTTACTTTACGGACGGCGGACGCATCGTGGAGCAAGGCACGCCGGCAGAAATATGCGGCGCTCCGCGCGATCTCAGGACGCAACAGTTCCTGCAACACGTGTTGTAGCGGCCTGCGGCCGCCGATCCCTCAAGGCCTCGATCGACACCATGCATAAGAACCAAATGTTCGCCAGTGCATTGCCGACTTACCGCGACCCCTACTTACTACGGAGGGCGGCGCGTGCGATTGCCTGGCACTATGCAGACACCAGTCAATCCCACGCTCGAATAATGCTCTGCTAACGCAGCTCCGCACCCTCATCCGGCCCCAGCCGCGCGAAGAAAAACAGCGACAACAGCGTCATCATTCCGATCACCACAAAAGCTGGCGAAAAATCGCGCGCTTCCAGCACGGCGGAGTTGCCGCTGTGGTACCAGGCCGCCGCGCTTACCAGGCCGGCG
>JANYAN010000058.1 GCA_025361305.1 Burkholderiales bacterium | reverse complement strand
GGCGGTGTGTTCGTCGCCGGGCAGATCAACGGCACCACGGGGTATGAAGAGGCGGCGGCGCAGGGGCTGTTCGCCGGGGTGAATGCCGCGCTGCTGTGCCGGGGCGAGGAGGCCTGGGTGCCGCGGCGTGATGAGGCTTATCTGGGCGTGCTGGTGGATGACCTGATTACCAAGGGCGTCACCGAGCCCTATCGCATGTTCACCAGCCGAGCCGAGTTCCGGCTGCAGCTGCGGGAGGACAACGCGGACATGCGGTTGACTGAGGCTGGCCGGCGCCTGGGCCTGGTGGAAGATGCCAGGTGGGATGCGTTCAGCCGGAAGCGTGACGCTGTTTCACGTGAAACAGAGCGCCTGAAGGCGATCTGGGTGAGTCCACGGAACTTGCCAGCGGAGGAATCTGAAAGGGTTTTGGGCAAGGCAATCGACCACGAATACAACCTGGCGGACTTGCTGCGCCGGCCGGATGTGACGTATGCGGGGCTGATGTCGCTGGATGGTGGGAAGTATGTTGGGGATGTCATTCCTGCCGGGGATGTCATTCCGGGCTTGACCCGGAATGCGCGAGTCATGGATGCCGGCTCGGAGGCCGGCATGACAGACGCGCTTCGCCAAACCATCATTGAGCAGATCGAAATCGCGGCCAAGTACTCGGGCTACATCGACCGCCAAAAGGACGAAGTAGAGCGGGCGGCCCATTACGAAAACCTCAAGCTGCCGGCCGATCTGGATTACTTGCAGGTCACGGCCCTGTCGATCGAGGTGCGGCAAAAGCTCAACAAGCATCGGCCGGAGACCTTGGGCCTGGCCTCGCGCATCTCTGGCGTCACCCCGGCTGCTATTTCGCTGCTCCTGGTTCACCTCAAGAAAGCCCGGTTCAAGGATCTGGCCGGCCCGGCCAATGACCCGAGCAAAGCGGTGGCCTGATGCGGCCGCTGGAGTCTGAGCTTCGGGCGGGTGTGTCTGCCCTTGGGCAGGACTTGGATGCCGACCAGATCGCCGCGCTGCTGGACTACCTGGCCCTGATCCAGAAATGGAACAAGGCTTACAACCTGACGGCCGTGCGAGATCCGGCTGAGATGTTGACCCACCACCTGCTCGACAGTCTGGCGATGATCTGGCCGTTGCAGCGGCACGCCGGCGGACGGGCAATTCGGTGTCTGGATGTGGGTTCTGGCGCGGGGCTTCCGGGTGTTGTCGTCGCCATCTGCTGCCCGGAAGTAGCGGTAACGTGCGTGGACACGGTGGCCAAGAAGGCGGCCTTCCTGCAACAGGTGGCGGCTTCGCTCAAGCTGCCAAACCTGCGCGGCTTGCACGCCAGAGTGGAAAGCTTGGCCGATTCGTATGACGTGATTACCTCGCGGGCGTTCGCTTCACTGGCGAGTTTTGTTTCGCTTTCTGAAGGTGCGCTGGCCCCAGAGGGTGTCTGGCTTGCCATGAAAGGCAAGCACCCGGATGATGAAATGGCAGCATTGCCGCAGTCTGTGTCCATGTTTCACGTGGAACAACTCACCGTCCCCGGCCTGGCCGCAGAGCGGTGCATTGTGTGGATGAAACGCGCGGCGGCGTAACGTAAACTCGGTCTTCCAATTCCCAGGGGCACCACATGTTCGGCGTTGCAGACTACGGCGCATTCGTCGCCGCGATCCTGATTTTTCTGGCAATTCCGGGCCCCGGTAACCTCGCGCTGATCACCTCCACCAGCAAGGGCGGCATCGTCGGCGGGCTGGCCGCCACCTTTGGCGTGATCGCCGGCGACCAGGTGTTGATGTGGCTGGCCGTGGCCGGAGTTGCCGCGCTGCTGGTCGCCTACCCCGCCGCCTTCAATGCCGTCCAGTGGCTGGGCGCCGCCTACCTGGCATGGCTGGGTTTCAGGATGATCACGGCCAAGCCCGGCGCCAAGCCGGTGCTGAACATCCAGCCGCACCACTATTTCAGGCAGGCCGGCCTGATTACACTGCTCAATCCCAAGGCCATCGTCTTCTACATGGCCTTCTTCCCGCTGTTCGTCGATCCGGCCACACACCCGGGCATCGCCACATTTGCCGCGATGGCCGCGACCATCGCTGTCCTGACTTTTCTCTACGGCCTGACGGTGA
The DNA here is from genome assembly GCA_025361305.1 of Burkholderiales bacterium. Classification (GTDB taxonomy): domain Bacteria; phylum Pseudomonadota; class Gammaproteobacteria; order Burkholderiales; family Burkholderiaceae_C; genus Ramlibacter. The sequence goes on along the minus strand of JANYAN010000058.1, from coordinate 3,228 downwards.
CCATGCTGACCCACTACCTTGCAGAGCGCCTGCGCGCCAACCCGATCATCGGCCGGGTGCTGCAGAAGCTGGCCGGCGTCTTCCTGATCGGCTTCGGGGTCAAGCTGGCGGTGTCGCGCTGATGGCGGCCCGGATCTTCTGCGTCGCCAACCAGAAGGGCGGGGTCGGCAAGACCACGACTACCGTCAACCTCGCCGCCGGCCTGGCCAAAGTGGGCCAGCGCGTGCTGATGATCGACCTGGACCCGCAGGGCAACGCCACCATGGGTTCGGGCGTGGACAAGCGAAAGCTCGAACTCACCATTTATGACGTGCTGCTCGAATCGGCCTCGATCGCCGAGGCACGGGTGCGAAGCGAGAAGTGCGGCTACGACGTGCTGGGCGCCAACCGCGAACTGGCCGGCGCCGAAGTGGAGCTGGTCGACGTCGAGCGGCGCGACCGGCGCCTGAAGCTGGCCATCGCCGCCGTCGCGCAAGACTACGACTTCATCCTGATCGACTGCCCGCCGTCGCTCTCCATGCTCACGCTCAACGGGTTGTGCAGCGCCCATGGTGTGATCGTGCCGATGCAATGCGAATACTTCGCGCTCGAGGGGCTAACGGACCTGGTCAACACCATCAAGCAGGTCCACGCCAACCTGAACAAGGATCTGCAGATCATCGGCCTGCTGCGGGTGATGTTCGACCCGCGCATCACGCTGCAGCAGCAGGTGTCGGAGCAGCTCAAGTCCCACTTCGGCGACAAGGTTTTCAACACCGTGATTCCGCGCAACGTGCGGCTTGCCGAGGCGCCCAGTTACGGCCAGCCCGGCGTGGTTTTTGACCCGTCGGCCCGCGGCAGCGTGGCCTATGTCGAATTCGCGAACGAGATGGTCGAACGCATCAAGGCAATGTGAGTCGGGCGGACAAATGCTAAAATGACCTCATGTAGTCACAATGAGGAGTCCAATGGAAACGCTGCAAATCCGTGATGCTAAAGCAGGGCTGTCCGCCGTCGTGGCCGCGGCGGAAAAAGGCCGACCGACGATCATTACGCGCCACGGCCATCCTTCGGCCATGGTGGTGCCGATGGAGGCTGGTCGGCGCCTGTATCCGGTGGACACCCCCAGCCTGGCCGCGCACCTTCTGGCAATTCCCGACTCGCTTGAGACGCAGCGCGACACGACACCGCTTCGGGGAATCGACCTGTGAGCGAAGGTTATCTGCTCGATACCAGCGTGATCTCTGCGCTGGCGCCTGGCCGTGAAGTCCATCTGCCCGCGGGCATTGCAGACTGGCTTCAATCGCATGATTCACAGCTGTTCATTCCCTGTATCGCCGTGGCTGAGTTGTCGCAGGGGATCAGCAAGCTGCGCCGCGCTGGCAGCGGCGAGCGGGCCGACCGGCTGGATCACTGGTTGGACGGGTTGATCGCTGGGTACGGCGAGCGAATCGTTCCGCTCGATGCCGCCGCCGCGAGGCTGGCAGGGCGCATGTCGGATGATGCAATTGCCCAGGGCCGGCACCCCGGTTTTGCCGACGTCTCCATCGCAGCCCTGGCGCAAAACGCCAACCTGCTGCTGCTGACGCGCAACCTCAAGCACTTCGAGCCGCTGGGAATCCCTTGCGTCGACCCGATGGTCGATCTGCCAGTCTGATCGCACAGCGAAATGAAGCCCTCCAACGTCCTCATCCTGCCCGGCTGGGACAACAGCGGGCCGCTGCATTGGCAAAGCCTGTGGGAGACGCGCCATGGCTACCAGCGGGTGGAGCAGCATGAATGGTTCATGCCCCTGCGCGGCGACTGGGTGGCCCGGCTCGAAGACGTAGTCCTGGCGCGCGACGAGCCGGCGGTGCTGGTGGCTCACAGCCTGGGCTGCATCCTGGTTACGGCGTGGGCTGCCAAATCGCACAACACGCACCGGGTCAAGGCTGCGCTGCTGGTGGCACCGGGCGATGTCGAGCGGCCGGATGTGCGCGACCAGATCCCCACCTGGTCGCCGATCCATTTGCAGGCGTTGCCGTTTCCCACCGTGCTGCTGGCGAGCCGCAATGATCCTTATTGCGAATTCGAACGGGCCAAGCTGTTTGCCTACGCCTGGGGTTCGCAGTTCATGGACTACGGCGAATGCGGCCACATCAACGCCGATTCGGGCCTGGCCAGCTGGCCCGAGGGCCACGTGCTGCTGCAAGATCTGATGAAAGACTAGAAGGACACCATGGTCACCAAGAAACCCAAGGGACTGGGCCGCGGCCTGGAAGCATTGCTAGGGCCGAAGGTGCAAGAGGGCGCCGACGCCGATTCCGCGGCCACCAGCCCGGGTCTGCCCGCTTCGCTGCTGCTGACCGATATGGTCCCCGGCGCTTACCAGCCACGCACGCGGATGGACGAAGGCGCTTTGTACGAGCTGGCCGAAAGCATCAAGGCGCAAGGCATCATGCAGCCGATCCTGGTGCGCAAGGTGGCTACCGGCCCGAACGGCGGCAAGTACGAAATCATCGCCGGCGAGCGGCGTTTCCGCGCCGCTGGCCTGGCCGGGCTGGACAGCGTGCCGGTGCTGGTGCGCGACGTGCCCGACGAGGCGGCAGCGGCCATGTCGCTGATCGAAAACATTCAACGCGAAGACCTGAATCCGCTCGAAGAAGCACACGGCCTGCAGCGGCTGGTCAAGGAATTCGGCCTGACGCACGAGCAGGCGGCGCAAGCCGTCGGCCGCTCGCGCAGCGCCGCCAGCAACCTCTTGCGCCTGTTGAACCTGGCCGATGCGGTGCAGACGATGCTGATGGCGGGCGACCTCGACATGGGCCATGCACGTGCCCTGTTGGCGCTGGAGCGCGCTTCGCAGATCACCGCGGCCAACCAGATCGCGGCGAAGAAGATGTCGGTGCGCGAGGCCGAGCGCCTGGTCAAGAAGCTGGGCGCCGAGTTCAACCTGGTCTCACCCAAGCCCAAGAAAGAAAAGTCGCGCGATCTGCGGCGCGTGGAAGAAGAACTGTCCGACATCCTCACGGCCGACGTCGAAGTGCGCCTCAAGAAGCGCGTGAAGCGGGGCGGGCGGGTTGAGGAAATGGGCGAAGTGGCGATCCAGTTCGGTTCGCTCGACGAACTGAATGGGTTGTTGGAGAGGCTGCGGGGCTAGGCGGGTAACCTACTTGCCAAATTTAACCCAGTAGGTTAATATTCTAACGTGGAAAAGGGGCGTCCCCACTGCAAGCTGTCGATTGTCAAGGCCCTGATCGAGACAGGAAA
>JANYAN010000045.1 GCA_025361305.1 Burkholderiales bacterium | reverse complement strand
CAGGCAGGCGCCTTCAGAGGAAAACCAATCCAGGAATTCACTCCAGGTGCGCGGAAAGTCGTTGACAGGAACTGGACTCATTGCTGTATATTTGTCCAGTGTATTCTACGCTCAGTGGAGCTAAGCGGATACCCCTTACATAAATACAGTATTCTACCTTCATGGCAGCCCTTGCTCAATCGCGTTTTTCCACCGTTCCTGGCGGCAGGGAGGTTTGGCGTGCGGGCGATCTGCGCCATGAGGAAGAAACTGTTCTGCCCACGGGCCATGCCGCGCTGGATGCGCAGCTGCCCGGCGGGGGCTGGCCTGCGGGCATGGTCGAGGTGCTGCAGGAGCGGGCGGGGCAGCATGTCTGGCAGCTGCTGGCGCCCGCCCTGGTGCGGGCGCTGGCGCAGCAGTCCGGCCCGGTGGTACTGGTGGCGCCGCCCTGCGTGCCTTTCCTGCCCAGCCTGGCGGCGCGGGGCCTGCCGGGGGAGCGGGTGCTGTGCGTGCACACCGACAAGCCCGCGGTCCGGCTTTGGGTGGCCGAGCAAGCCCTGCGCTGCGCCGAAGTGGCGGCCGTTCTGGCCTGGGTGCCCCAAGCCCGAAGCGCCGACCTGCGCCGGTTGCATCTGGCGGCGCAGCAGCAGGGCCGGTTGCTGTTCGTCTTTCGCGGGCTGGAACAGCGCCACGAAGCCTCGCCCGCGCGCCTGCGCCTGCAGGTGGCAGGTACCCAGACCCTGGAGGTGCGCATCCTCAAGCGCCGGGGCCCGCCGCTGGAGCAGCCGGTGTCGCTGCCAGCCCATCCCGCGCGGCTGGCGGCCCTGCTGGCGGCGCGCAAGGCTCGCGGCGTGCGCCAGCCCATCCTTGCCGAAAGGTCGCATGCACTGGATCGCACTGTCGCCCTCGCATGAACCGGAAATGGACGCCTGGGGCTGGAGGGCGTTGCAGTTCACCCCCCGAGTGGCCCGGGTCGAGGAAGCCTTGCTGCTGGAGGTGTCCGGCTCCGAACGCCTGTGGGGCGGCCGTGGCCGTTTGCTGCGGCTGCTGTTCAAGGACAGCGAGCCGCTGGAGGCCGCGCACTGGGCCGAAGAAAAAACCTCATTGACGGCCCTGGGCCTGTTGCGCCTGAAACTTGCGGGGCAGGCCGCCGTGCAGGAGTTGCCCGGTGGCCTGCCGCTGGCGGTTCTCAGCGCAGCCAGCGAGCACGTGCAGACGCTGGCGCGCACCGGATGCCGCACCTGGGGGCAGTTGCGCTGCCTTCCGCGCGGCGGCGTGGCCCGGCGCTTTGGCGCCGCCTTGCTGGATGCGCTCGATGCCGCCTATGGCCAGCGCCCCGAAAGCTATCCCTGGCTCACGCTGCCCGAGGTGTTCGACCAGAAGCTGGAACTGCCGGCGCTGGCCACCAGCACGCCGCAGCTGATGTGGTCGGCCCAGCGGCTGCTGTCGCTGCTGCAGGTCTGGTTGCAGGCGCGGCATCGCGGCGTGCTGGCGCTCGAACTGGAATGGACGCTTGATCTGAAGCGCCTGAACGGCAAGCTGCTGCCGCCCAGGGAGCGGCTCGAAATCCGCACGGCCCGGCCGGCCCAGGACACGGCTCACCTGCGCCGGCTGGTGGGTGAGCACCTGGCCCGTGCCACGCTGGCGGCGCCGGCCAGCCATTTGCGCCTGCGTTCACTGGACACCGCGCCCTGGGCCGGTGCCAGCCAGAGCCTGCTGCCCGAAGACAGGGTCAAGGGCGAGCGCCTGCACGAACTGGTCGAGCGGCTCAGCGCGCGCCTGGGGCCGCACAGCGTGGTGGTCCCCCGGGCCCAGGCCGATCACCGACCCGAAAGAATGCAGCAATGGAGCAGCGCGAAAGACGCAGCGCCCACGACAGGTGCGGCGCCGCAATGGCCTGCCGATGATCTCTATCCCACCTGGCTGCTGCCCTGTCCCATTCTGTTGGAAGTGCGACAGGACAGGCCGCACTACCACGGCCCCTTGCGCCTGCTGACGCGGGTGCAGCGCATCGAGGCGGCGTGGTGGGAGAACCAGGGGCTGGCCCTGCGCGATTACTTCATCGCACGCAGCGACGAGGCCGGCCTGCTGTGGATCTATTGCGAGCGGCCGGCGGCGCTGTCCGATGCGCAGGCAGCGGCCCCGGCCCGCTGGTTCCTGCAGGGCCTGTATGCCTGAGCGCCCCGAAAAAGATCTGCAACGCGCCCCGGCCCCAGTGCTGGTGCTGCCGCCGGTGCAGACCGCCGCTGGCCTGCTGCTGCCGGCCTATGCCGAACTGCATTGCATCACCAACTTCAGCTTCCAGCGCGGCGCCTCGCACCCCGAAGAACTGGCCAGGCGCGCCTACCAGCTGGGCTACGAGGCACTGGCGATCACCGACGAATGCTCGGTGTCTGGCGTGGTTCGCGCTCATGTGGGGCTGCAGCATTACCTGGACGAGCTGCGGCAGAAAGAGGCCGAGCAAGCCGGGCAAGGGCTGCTGCGCCATCCCTTCCGGCTGCTGCTGGGCAGCGAATTCGATCTGGGCGACTGCCGGCTGGTGGCCATCGCGCATGACTTGCAGGGCTGGGGCGGTTTGTGCGAATTCATCAGCGCCGCGCGCATGACTGCGGCCAAAGGGCAGTACCGGGTGGACTGGGACAGCAGCGATTTCGGCTTGCTGGGAGGCTGCGAAATCATCTACCTGCCGCTGCGCATCGGGGGCCAGTCGCTGGATCTGCAGGCGCAAGAGCTGCGCCTGGAGCACGCCCGGGCCCTGTTCGGTTCCCGGCTGTGGCTGGGCGTCGAGCTGCTGCACGGCCTGGACGACGAGCTCTGGCTGGCAGCCCTGCAGCAGCTGGGCGCACAGGCCCGGGTGCCGCTGGTGGCGGCCGGAGACGTGCACATGCACGTGCGCTCGCGCAAGCGCCTGCAGGACGTGATCATGGCCGTGAGCCAGGGCAAGCCGGTGGCCGATTGCGGCTTCGCACTGCAGGCCAATGCCGAGCGGCACCTGCGGCCGCGCCTGCGGCTGGGCCGCATCTATCCACCCGAACTGCTGGCCCGTACGCTGGTGGTGGCCGGGCGCTGCAACTTCGACCTGTCCAGCATCCGCTACAACTACCCGCTGGAAACCGTGCCTGCCGGCCGCACGCCGATGGGCGCACTGGCGCGCCTGACACTGCGCGGGGCCTACACGCGTTATGGCCGCCGCGTTCCCGAACGGCACCGCCGGCAGATCGCCAGGGAACTGGCGATCGTCAAGGTCAAGCGCTACGAGATGTACTTCCTCACGGACGAAGACATCGTGCGTTTCGCCCGAAGCCGCAACATCCTGTGCCAGGGCCGCGGCTCGGCCGCCAATTCCACCGTGTGCTACTGCCTGCACATCACCGAGGTGCCGCCGGAGATGACCAGCCTGCTGTTCGAACGCTTCATCAGCGTCGAGCGCGACGAGCCGCCCGATATCGACGTCGATTTCGAGCACCAGCGCCGCGAGGAGGTGATCCAGTACATCTACGCAAAGTATGGGCGCGATCGCGCTGCCATTGCCGCCGTGGTGGTGCGGTATCGCTCGCGCATGGCGATCCGCGATGTCGGCAAGGCCCTGGGCGTGAACGAAACGCTGGTCGATGCGTTCGCCAAAGACCATTTCTGGTTCGACCGCGAGATTCTCACCGAGCGCCTGCTCGAAGTGGCCCGCGGCATCGGCGTGCAGGAAGAGCCCTGGCGCGTCACGCAGTGGCTGGACCTGGCGTTCCAGCTGCGCGGTTTTCCGCGGCACCTGAGCCAGCATGTGGGCGGCTTTGTGCTGACGCAGGGCAAGCTCACGCGCCTGGTGCCAGTGGAAAACGCGGCCATGCCCGAGCGCTCGATCATCCAGTGGGAAAAGGACGACCTGGAAGCCGTCGGCCTGATGAAGGTCGATGTGCTGGCGCTGGGTATGCTTACCGCATTGCACCGCTGCCTGGATTTCCGGCAAGCCTGGCGCGGCCAGAAATGGACGCTGCACGAGATCCCGAAGGAAGACCCGGTCACTTACGACATGATCTGCCGCGCCGACACCGTGGGCGTATTCCAGATCGAGAGCCGGGCCCAGATGTCGATGCTGCCGCGCCTGAAGCCCCGCTGCTTCTACGACCTGGTGGTGGAGGTGGCGATCGTGCGGCCGGGGCCGATCCAGGGCGGCATGGTGCACCCCTACCTCAAGCGCCGGATGAACCCGCAGCTCGTCACCTATCCCAGCCAGGCCCTGGAGACGGCGCTGGGCCGCACGCTGGGCGTGCCGATCTTCCAGGAGCAGGTGATGCAGGTGGCCATTCTGGCGGCCGGCTTCACGCCCGGCGAGGCCGACCGCCTGCGCCGCTCGATGGCGGCCTGGAAGCGCGATGGCGACGTCAGCATCTTCTACGAGCGGCTGGTGGGCGGCATGACCGATCGCGGCTACGAGCGAGAATTCGCCGAGAACATCTTCAAGCAGATCCAGGGCTTCGGGGAATACGGTTTTCCCGAAAGCCACGCCGCCAGCTTTGCACTGCTGGCCTACGCCAGCAGCTGGCTCAAGTGCCACGAGCTGGGCTGCTTCCTGGCGGCCATGCTCAATTCGCAGCCCATGGGTTTCTACACCGCCTCGCAGCTGATCCAGGATGCGCGCCGGCACGACATCGAGGTGCGGCCGGTGGATGTGACGCTCAGCGCGGTGGACTGCACGCTCGAGCCACCCGAGGGTTCCCTGGCGGATGAACCGGCGCCCGGCCAGGGCAATCTGCTGCAGCCCTGCGTTCGGCTGGGCCTGCGCATGGCGGGCACCCTGAGCGAAAAAGGCGCGCAGCGCATCGTGCAGGCACGCGCCGAGGCACCGTTTGCCGATGTGCAAGGCCTGGCTTTGCGCGCCGGGCTCGATCTCAAGGACATGAACGCGCTGGCCGCCGCCGATGCGCTGGCCAGCCTGGCCGGCCACCGGCGCCAGCAGGCTTGGGCGGCGGCGGCGCAACGGCGCACATCGGGCCTGCTGAAGAACGCGCCGGTCCAGGAAGAGGGGCTGCGATTGCCCGTCGCGCCCGAGGGCGAGGACATCGTGTTCGACTACGCCGCCATGGGCCTGTCGCTGCGCCGCCATCCGCTGGCCGTGCTGCGTCCACGGCTGGCGAAAATGAAATTGCTCACGGCAACGCAGCTGCGGCCGCTGGCCCATGGCACGCTGGCGCGTGCCTGCGGCATCGTCACGGTGCGCCAGCGCCCGCCCACGGCCAAGGGCACGGTGTTCGTGACGCTGGAAGACGAAACCGGCACGGTCAACGTGATCGTCTGGAACCACGTTGTAGAAGCACAGCGCGATGCGTTGCTCAAGTCGCGCCTGCTGGCCGTGGAAGGACAATGGCAACGCGATGTGGAAAGCGGCGGCCAGGTACGCCATCTGCTGGCGCGGCGCCTGAAAGACCTGACGCCGCTACTGGGGCGGCTGGCAGGGCTAAGCGGGGGCAGTCGGGATTTCCATTAACCCAGTGAGGCACTCGATGAAGTATTTGAAAGTGTTGGGCCTGGCGGCGGCGCTGGCGACCTTGCCGGTTCTCTCCCATGCGGAATGGGCCTACACGGCCGCCGACGCGGACCTGATGGCCGGGCCGGCGGCCGACTACCCCGTGGTGATCCGGCTTGGCGCAGGACTCTCGATCTCGGTCGAAGGTTGCATGCCCGACTACCAATGGTGCGATGTCACCTCAGGCCCCTATCGCGGCTGGATGTACGCCGGCAACATCGTCTACCCCTATCAGGGCACCAACGTCCCGGTGCTGACCTACGGCGCCGTGATCGGCTTTGGCATCGTCGCGTTCAGTATTGGCGATTACTGGGACCGGCACTATCGCGCCCGTCCCTGGTATCCGCAGCGGCAACTCTGGATCGACCGGCCCAGGCCCGTTTACGCACCCGGCTACCCGCCCGGCTATCGCCCCTTGCCGCAGCCGGTGCCACGGACCGGGCAGACCGGGACGCGCCCGCCACAGCCGCAGACGCAGCCGCAACCGCCCGGTGGCGGTCAACGACATGAGCGCGTCCAACCGTCCGATCCTGCTGGCCCTTCACCCCAGACCCGCCGGCCTGGCCCAGGCCAGCATCCACCGCAAGGTCATCCGCCCGAAGGTGCGCAGCATCCCCAGCAAGGCCAGACGCCCAGTGGCGGCCAGCGCCCGCCGCAGCGCCAGCCACCCACCGGGGATGCGCCGCCGCAAGGGCAGGGGCCCGCGGGCCGGTAGACCAGGGCCAGGCCGGGGCGTGCAGGCCACCGGTGCTGGCATCAGGGGCGTTTACCGAACATTTACGCCGTGGGCATCGCTGGTACGCCTGCGGCCGAACAGTCCGCGCTCGAAGCCGTGCAGCGGCAGCTGTCGGTGGCGCAAGACCGCTACACGCTGACGGAAAATCTTGCCGAGGCAACCAAGCGCCTGTATGCGGCATTGAGCGTCGAACAGCAACGCACGGCGGATCAAATGCTCCCCGCGCTGCTGCGCGAAACCGCACGCGCGGCCGTCCCATACTGACCTGCACCTGACCATTCGATCCCGGCCACTCGTGTCGACGCAACACGGTTGACATAGGTCAACTGATATTGGCGCTGGGCTGTATCACGGCGTCGCGACGGCGCTCATACTGAACCTGCAGGCGAGATACCCGAGCCTGTGAAGGGATCTGCGATGCAGCCATTGGCCACATCTATTCAGCGCGGAGTGTCGAAGGCCCTGGCATCGCTGCCCGCACTGTTCACAACGTGGGCACTGCTCGCACCAACCCAAGCACTTGCGGTACCGGCCTTCGCCCGCCAGACCGGCCAGAACTGCGTCGCGTGCCATGCGGGAGGACAATTTCCCGAACTCACCCCGTATGGCCGGATCTTCAAGATGACCGGCTACACCATTGGCGAGCGAACCATGCCCCTGTCGGTGATGGGCATCGCGAGCTACGCCAAGGTCGCGGACACGAGCAAGAGCGATGACCCTTCCGCAGATTTCCAGAAGAACGGCACCCCGCTGTTTGCCACCGGCAGTCTCTTCATTGCCGGCAAGGTCACCCAGAACATCGGTGCCTTCGCGCAGATTACCTACGACAACTACGCCACGCAGGATGCCAGCGGGCACTTTCATGGCCACAGCAACGCCGACAACATCGATGTCCGCTACGCCGACCGCATCATCGATGGCAAGACCGATTTCGTATACGGCTTCAGCTTGAACAACAATCCGTCGATTTCCGACCCTTGGAACACGTCGGCCGCATGGATGCAGTATGTCCCGGTTCCCTCGCCGACCAGCTATCGGTTCATCGACGGCACGGCGCCATATCCCGGGTTCGGTTCCGGAGGCAATATCGCCGGTCTGACGGCCTACATGTTCTGGCGCAAGACCATCTATGCTGAGCTGGGTACTTATCGCAGCGCCGACCGCGGTCTTACCTTCATGACCGCCGGCGTCAACAGTGCGGACCGGACAAAGCTGCAGGGCAGCAACAACCCATATTGGCGGCTGGCTCTGACGCATGAATGGGGCCCGCACAACATCATGGTCGGCACGTCCGGGATGGTCGCCCATGTCTACGACGGCGGGTCCGATACCGCGGACCCGGGCAATCTTGGGCGCTTCAGGAACACGGGCATCGACGCCCAATACCAGTACATCCTCGATCCGCACACCGTCACCGCGCAGGTAGCCTTCATGCGGCAGGTTCAGACTTATTCGTCCAACACCTTCGCAGGTGCGGCGCCGCCATACTTTCTTGCCGACGGTACAACGCCAACAGACCCGGCCAATCCAGCCGACACGACCAACGTTCTGCGGGCCAAGGTGTCGTACGTGTATCAGGCCAGGTACGGTGGCAGCCTGGCTTTCTTCAATCTGACCGGAACCACGAACACGCTCAACCAGACCGCGGGCTACGATTCCAATGGGCAGATCACCTCGACTGATCCACAAGGCACCGGTATCGCTTCGGCCCGCGTTGAGGGCAACCTTGCCGGCAACCCCGCCACCCGGGGATTCACGTACGAGGCTTTCTGGATGCCGGTGCAGAACATCCGCGTGGGCGCCCAATACACGGCCTACAGCAGGTTCAACGGGGCAGCCAGCAACTACGACGGCTTTGGCCGCAACGCCAAGGACAACAACACCCTGTTCCTGTACGCCTGGTTGGCGTATTGACCGGCATCGGAGACACAGCATGAAAATCAAGCCCACTCTGCTGGCCGTGACGCTGGCCATTGCGGCCGCTGGCTGCTCGAACATCGACCGGTCGCGCGACCTTGCTAACCCTAAGGTTTCGGCGACGACCATCGCGCAGCAAGTCTGTTCGAACTGTCACGGCGTCGATGGCCGTTCGGTCAATCCCAACTTCCCCAATCTGGCGGCGCAACAGAAGGCCTACTTCGTCGCACAGATGAAGGAGTTCAGGGGTCACAACCGGCTCGACCCGGCCGGCTTCGAATATATGTGGGGCTTGAGCCGCAGCCTGACCGACGAGCAGATCACCGGCCTGGCAGACTACTTTGCCGCGTACGCGCCCGCCTCACCGGGCAGGGCGGCCGACCAGGTCCCGGTGGACCGCGGCCGCGCCGTCTTCGAGAAAGGGGTTCCGGACAAAAACATCCCCGCGTGCAGTGTTTGCCATGGAGCGCAAGGACAGGGGAACGAGCAGTTTCCACGGCTGGCCCATCAACACGCGGACTACCTGGTAAAGCAGCTGATGGTTTTCCAGCGAACGGATGAAAGGCCCGAGGGCAGCATCATGAAGACCATCGCGCACGATCTGACCCGGCAGAACATGGAGGACGTGGCCGTCTACCTTCAGCACTTCCAATCCCCGTGAGCGTTGCGGCGGCCAGGCTTCAGGCTTCGAAGCGCCCCAGTCGTACCATGGTGTTGCCCACCTTGGTGTGCGCGGTTGAGGGCATCACCAGCACCGTGTTGTCATAAGGCGCGACCACGGTCTGGCCATCGTCGAAGGCGATCGGCTCACCGGCCCTGGCCAGCACTTCGAGGCCCGTGAATTTTCGCGCAAAGCGGAAATCAAGCGTGCGCGCCACCACGGCCTGCGTCACGCGCACGAGGGCCTGGGTGGCCGGCGGTGAAAGCTTCAAGCGGGGCGTGACGAACGATTCGGCCACGCTGCCGGTCAATGCCAGAAATCGCAATGCGGTGTCGATTGCCACGTCGGCACTGGAGCGCTCCCAGTGCTGGCCGCATTCGATCAGGACGGCCGTTCTCGGTGAACCGGGATCACCGAAACCGCCGCGCTCGATCATGCGCAGGCCCGCGGGATGGCCGGTGTCGATCAGCAGGTGCTGCGGCACACCCAGGCGCCGGGAAAACGCCGCCGACTTGTCGCCGCCGCGGCCGGTCGCGCCGCAGACCATCAGTGGGGCACATGGCTCGCTCATCGAGTGGATGTCGAGCAGGTAGTCGGCGCTGTCCACCAGGTCGACCAGCTCGCGCGCGCGGCGCAGCTCTACTGAGTCGCGCGGCCCACGCAGCACGTCGTCGCCCCAGACCCGGTTGAAGTCTTCGTCGACGTAGCGGCTCGGGTCCGGGTCGGCCGGGTCCCAGCGCGCATAGGCCGCGACATTGGCGAAGGCCAGCGTCAGGCGCCCGGCCACCGGCCGCAGTTGCTCGCGCAGCAGGTAATCCAGGGCGATAGCGCCGCACAGCTCGTTGCCGTGCGTCAGCGCCTGCACCATCACGTGCGGGCCCGCGTGCCCCGAATCGAATGACGTGACGTAGTCGATGCCGGTATTGCTGGCGCGCCAGGCGCCGATGTCGGGGGCTTGCAGTTCGATCGGTTTTTTCATGAGGCCGCTTGTCGGTTGGCGTAGTGAGCCAGTTCGGCTACCAGGTCGCCCAGGTGCGCCTGCAGTTCGTCGAACCTCTCGCCGCGCTCGCGTGTGCCTGCGCGCAGGTACAGGCGCTTGTTCAGCTCGATCTGCAGGCTATGCCGGCCGGCAGCGGGGTCGGAGAACATGCGCACCAGCTCGACGCCCTTGAAAGGGTCGTTGATGGCCACCGAATAGCCGCGTGCCGAGAAGAACTCGGCCACGCGTGCGGTAAAGCCAGGCTCGCAGGTGCTGCCGTCACGGTCTCCCAGCACGATATCTGCCCGAACGCGGCCGGCCCCGCCCTCGGCCATCGGCCCGCCGACCGCTTCCATCGAATGGCAGTTGATGTGATAGACCGCACCGTGCACCTGGTGGGCCTGCTCGATCAGCGTCTTGAGCGCGTCCTGGTACGGCCGCAGGTAATGCCGGATTCGATGGCGGACGGTCTCCACCGGCAACCGCGCTGCGTAGATCGGCGTGCCGTCGTCCAGGTTGCGCCACACCAGGGCCTTGCCCAGCCGGGCCTTGCCGCTGGGCAGATAGTCGTCGGGCCAGGGACCGTCGATCAAATCGAGGTCGATGTCGCCGACGGACCGATTGGGGTCGATGTAGCTGCGCGGGAACAGTGCCTCCAGCAGGTGTGCGCCGTGCCGGGGCGCATGCGCATAGAGCTCATGAACATCGACGTCTTCGGCGTCGCGCAGCAATTCGATGCTCACGGCCGCGCCGAAATCGTGCGGGAAGTCATGGCCTGAGTGCGGTGAGTCGAGTACGAGCGGCGCTGTAGCGCCGGCGGGCGGGTGGATCTTCAGGATGTCGCGTGTTTGCATGGCGGTGGGCCGGCTGCCGGTGGCTGCCTAGCCGCGGAAATGGCAGGCCACCCAGTGGCCCTCGGTGGTCTGCTTCAGCGGTGGCGATTCGGTGCCGCACAGCGGCTGCTGCGCGATCGGGCAACGGGTGTGGAAGTGGCAGCCGCCTGGCGGGTTGATCGGGCTGGGTACGTCGCCCTTCAACATGATGCGCTTGCGGTTGACCCTGGGGTCGGGAATCGGCACGGCCGAGAGCAACGCCTCGGTGTAGGGATGCAGCGGGTTGGTGTACAGGTCGCGCGCGGGCGCGATTTCCACGATGCGGCCGAGATACATCACAGCCACCCGATCGCTGATGTGTTCGACGACCGACAGATCGTGCGCGATGAAAACGTACGTCAGGCCCAGCTTGGATTGCAGGTCGTCCAGTAGATTGATCACCTGCGCCTGCACCGAAACATCCAGTGCGGACACCGGCTCGTCACAAACCACCAGCTTGGGGCTGACGGCCAGCGCCCGTGCAATGCCAATGCGCTGGCGCTGCCCGCCGGAAAACTCGTGCGGATAGCGCCGCATGTGGTCGGCGTTCATGCCGACTGTTTCGAGCAGACCGACGATCCGATCGGTGAACTCCTGCGCGTTGCGCGCCAGCTTGTGGATGATCAGGGCCTCGCCGATGATGGCGCCCACCGTCATGCGCGGGTTGAGCGAGGCATACGGGTCCTGGAAAATGATCTGCATGTCGCGCGCCAGCGCGCGCAACTCGTCCTTGTCCAGCGCCGTGACGTTGCGCCCCTCGAACCAGACTTCGCCCGAGGTCGGCTCGATCAGCCGCAGGATGCAGCGGCCGGTGGTGCTCTTGCCGCAGCCCGACTCTCCCACCACGCCCAGCGTCTCGCCTTGGTTCAGCTCGAAGTTGACGTCGTCCACCGCGTGCACATGGTCGACCGTGCGGCTGAGCACGCCGCCCTTGACCGGGAAGCGCTTGACCAGGTTCTGCACGCGCAGCAGCGGCTCGGTGGCTGTCTCCAGGCTCATGCACCCTCCAGTTCGAAAATGCAGGCCACCTTGTGCCCCGGCGAAATCTCCCGCAGCGGCGGGGTGGCCTGGGTACAGGCCGGCTCAGCGAACCTGCAACGCGGTGCGAACCGGCAACCCTCCGGTGGCGCGATCAGGCTGGGTACGTTGCCCGCAATGGTCTGCAGCGGCACCCGGTGGGTGGCGGCACGATCGATACGGGGGATCGAGCGGATCAGGCCCTGGGTGTAAGGATGGCGCGGGTGGGCAAACAGCTCGCCAGCCGGCGCCTCTTCGACCACCTTGCCGGCGTACATGACGACGACCTTCTGCGCCATTTCGGCCACCACGCCCATCGCATGCGTGATCAGCATGATGGACATGCCCAGCCGGCCCTTGAGTTCACCGATCGGATCGTCGGTCTGCTCGAAACAGTCGGCATGAACGCCGACCACATGCGGCGCTATCCGCACGAGTTTTCCGGCGGGCAGCGCCAGCGCATTG
>JANYAN010000019.1 GCA_025361305.1 Burkholderiales bacterium | reverse complement strand
AGGATCCGGGCAAGACGCGGTAAGCAGCGTGTCATCCCGGCCTCGAGCCGGGATCCACGGTGGATTGCGGGGCGAGCCCGCAATGACAAGAAACCCCCATGCTGACCATTCTTTTCGACGGCATCGCTTACGGCATGCTGCTGTTCATCCTTGCGGTCGGCCTGGCCGTGACAATGGGCTTGATGAACTTCATCAACCTGGCGCACGGGGCGTTCGCCATGGTGGGCGGCTACACCACCGTGCTGCTGATGCAGCGCGCCGGCGTGCCTTTCCTGGTCTGCCTGCCGATCGCCTTTGCGGTATCGGCCCTGGCCGGCGCGGTGCTCGAGCGCACGCTCTACCGGCCGCTCTACCGCAAGCCGCACCTGGATCAGGTGCTGTTTTCCATCGGGCTGACCTTCATGGCGGTGGCCAGCGTGGACTATTTCATCGGCTCGACCCAGCAGATCATGCAGTTGCCCGAATGGCTCAAGGGCCGCACGGAACTCGGCAGCGGCGCCTGGACACTGGGCATGGGCCACTACCGCCTGTTCATCATCGGCGTGTGCGCCGGTCTGGCTGTGGCGCTGCAATACATCCTGTCGCGCACGCGTTTCGGCAGCAGGCTTCGGGCATCGGTCGATGACCAGCGCGTGGCCGCCGGTCTTGGGATCAATGTCAACGTGGTGTTTCTTTCCACGTTCGCCGTCGGCTCGGGCCTGGCAGGCCTTGGCGGCGCGCTGGGCGCCGAGGTGCTGGGGCTCGACCCCAGCTTTCCGCTCAAGTTCATGATCTATTTTCTGATCGTCGTGGCCGTGGGGGGCACATCGTCGATCACCGGCCCCTTGCTGGCGGCGCTGCTGCTGGGTATCGCGGACGTGGCGGGCAAGTACTACATCCCGAAGATGGGTGCCTTCATCGTCTACAGCCTGATGATCGCCATCCTGATTTGGCGCCCGCAGGGCCTGTTCGTGCGCCAGGGAGGCAAGCAGTGAGCCCCGCGCAATTGTCCTTGCTGCAATCGAGCCGCTGGAAACCCTGGGAGCCGGTACTCTGGCTGGTCGCATTCGCCGCGCCGCTGGTCATCCCAAGCCACGCCGCCATCATCAACGAAATCGCGATCGTGGCGTTGTTCGCGATGTCGCTGGACCTGGTGCTCGGCTACACCGGAATCGTCTCGCTGGGCCACGCGGCTTTCTTCGGTTTTGGTGCCTACGCGGCGGCTCTGTTCGCCAAACACGTCATGCCCGATCCCCTGGTGGGCCTGGCGCTGGCCATTGCGGGCTCCACACTCCTGGGGGCCCTGGCCAGTTTCACAATCCAGCGTGGCAGCGACCTGACGCGCCTGATGGTCACACTGGGTGTGGCGCTCATCCTGCTGGAACTGGCCAACAAGCTGGACTGGCTCACGGGCGGGGCCGACGGGCTGCAGGGAGTGGTCATCGGCCCCCTGCTGGGCACCTTCGCCTTCGACCTGGACGGTCGCACCGCGGCACTCTATTCACTGGCCGTGCTACTGGGGTTTTTCATGGTGGCGCGGCGGCTCGTGCATTCGCCCTTTGGCGCCACGCTCAAGGCCATCCGGGACAATCGCCTGCGCGCCATGGCGATCGGCATCCCTGTGGGCTCCCGCCTGGTGGTGGTGTACACGATGGCCGCTGCACTCGCCGGCGCGGCTGGTGCCTTGCTTGCGCAGACCACGGGCTTCGCTTCGCTGGACGTATTCGAATTCCACCGCTCGGCCGACGTGATGCTGGTGCTTGTAGTGGGAGGCACCGGCTGGCTTTATGGGGGCGTCGCCGGCGCCATTGTCTTCAAGTTGATGCAGGACGCGCTGTCGGCCGTCACACCGCAATACTGGACTTTCTGGCTGGGCCTGTTCCTGGTCGTGTTGGTGCTGGTGGGGCGCGAGCGGCTGCTCAAGCCGTGGACCTGGTTTGCCAAGGGGAAGGCATGAGCACCGACATCGTCTTGTCGGCGCAAGGCCTGATCAAGCGTTTCGGTGGCATCACCGCGACCAACAACGTGACGCTCAGTCTGGCCAAAGGGTCCCGGCATGCGCTGATTGGCCCGAACGGCGCGGGCAAGACGACGCTGATCAACCTGCTGACGGGCGTGCTGGCGCCTACGGCGGGACGCATCGAGCTGGACGGCCAGGACATCTCCGGTCTGGCGCCGCACCTGCGGGTGCGCCGCGGCATGGTGCGCACCTTCCAGATCAACCAGCTGTTCAATTCGATGACACCGCTGGAAACCCTGGCACTCGTGGTTTCCCAGCACAGGGGACTTGGCGGGCGGGTCTGGCAGTCGCTCGGCGCCGACCGCGCCGTGGCCG
>JANYAN010000220.1 GCA_025361305.1 Burkholderiales bacterium | reverse complement strand
GTTGCCACGCCGGGCAGCAGCGGCAATTCGAGGTCATGGCAGGCCCGGCCCACGGCGTGGGTGTAGCCGGGGCTGACGGCGAACCGCGCACCGGCCATCGCCGCGGCCTGCGCATCGGAAGCGCTGCGCACTGTGCCGGCTCCGACGATCGCCTGCGGCACGTCACGCGCGATCAGCTCGATGCAGGCCAGCGCCACTGGCGTGCGCAGCGTTACCTCGAGCATCCGGATGCCGCCGGCCGCCAGCGCCCGCGCCAGCGGCACGGCATGCGCCACGTCTGACAGCACGATCACGGGGATCACCGCCGCATCGGTCATCACCTCTTGCGATGTCAGTGTCACAGCCATGTGCAGGCTCCTTCTTCAGCGGCCGTGGCATTGCGCCGGAAGGCCGTGAACAGCTCTCGCCCCAGGCCGTGCGCGTTTGCCGCAATCAGGTGCGACGGCATCTCAGCAACCGGGCGCGCGTCCCATTCGGGCTGCGGCACCAGGGCAGCCAGAGTGCCAGCGTCGGCATCCACCCGCACCAGATCGCCGTCGCGCAACTTGGCCAGCGGCCCGCCGGCCGCGGCCTCCGGCGACACGTGGATCGCTGCGGGCACTTTGCCCGAGGCGCCGCTCATGCGGCCATCGGTGACCAGGGCCACCCGAAAGCCGCGGCCCTGCAGCACGGCCAGCGGCGGGGTGAGCTTGTGCAATTCAGGCATACCGTTGGCCTTCGGTCCTTGCCAGCGCACCACGCACACCATGTCATGCTCCATCTCGCCAGCATTGAAGGCACGCAGCATTTCCTCCTGTGCGTCGAAGATACGGGCCGGCGCTTCGATCACGTGACGGTCTGGCGGAACGGCCGACACCTTGATCACGCTGCGCCCGAGGTTGCCGGTCAGCAGTTTCAGCCCACCCGTTTCGCTGAACGGGGCAGACGCGGGACACACCACGGTTTCGTCTTCCGACGCACCGATCCGGCGCCAGGCCAATGCGCCATCTTCCAGCATCGGCTCGCCCGTGTATTCGCGGATACCGCCCTCGCGCACTGTCAGCACGTCTTCGTGCATCAAGCCGGCATCGAGCAACTCGCGGATCACATAACCAGGACCGCCCGCAGCCTGGAACTGGTTCACGTCGGCGCTGCCGTTGGGATAGACGCGGGCCAGCAGCGGCACCGCGGCAGACAACTCGGCGAAATCGTTCCAGTCGATCGTGATCCCGGCCGCGCGTGCCACCGCCACCCAGTGAATCAGGTGATTGGTGGAGCCCCCGGTGGCCAGCAGGGCGCTCATCGCGTTGACGATGGCGCGCTCGTCGACCACGCGTCCGATCGGCGCGAAACGGCGGCCGCGCGTGATGCCCAGCACGGTGCGCGCGGCTTCGCGCGTGAGGTGGTCGCGCAGTTCGTTGCCCGGGTTGACGAAGGCCGTGCCCGGCACGTGCAGGCCCATGGCCTCAAGCAGCATCTGGTTGCTGTTGGCTGTGCCATAGAACGTGCAGGTGCCGGGCGCGTGGTAGGCCCGTGATTCGGCGTCCAGCAATGCCACACGACCCACCAGGCCCTGCGCCGCCTGCTCGCGCACCTTCGCCTTGTCGTTGTTGGACAGGCCGCTGGTCATCGGGCCGGCTGGGACGAACACGGTGGGCAAATGGCCGAAGTGCAGGGCTCCGATCAGCAGCCCCGGAACGATCTTGTCGCACACGCCCAGCATCAGCGCCGCGTCGAAGACATCGTGGCTCAGGGAAACAGCGGTGGCCATCGCGATCACGTCGCGGCTAAACAGACTCAGTTCCATGCCAGGCGTGCCCTGCGTGACGCCGTCGCACATCGCCGGCACGCCGCCTGCCACCTGCGCAGTGGCGCCATGGCGGCGCACTTCGTCCTTGATCAGATCGGGATAGCGGCCCAGCGGGGTGTGCGCCGACAACATGTCGTTGTAGGCGTTGACGATGCCGACGTTCAGCGCCCGCTCAGCCACGACCTTGAATTTGTCGCCGGCCGGAAGGCCCGCGAAGGCGTGCGCCACGTTGGCGCAACCCAATCGATCGGCGCCGCGATCACGGCCAGCGGCCACGTCGAGCCGGTCCAGGTAAGCGGCGCGCGCTGCCACACTGCGCTGGCGAATGCGCTGAGTGACTGAAACAACGGCGGGGTGCAGTTTCACCGGATTTTGGTAACTAAATTACAACCGCATGGTACCCCGGAACCGTTGCCGCGGGGCGCCCCAAAGTTACCGATCGGTTACCAATCGGCATGCCGTGGCCGGTCGCGCTAAAGTGCCGGCATGAGAGAGAACCTGAAGCCACTGCGCGACCCCGCGCCCATGCTGGAGCGGGCTGTGCACGAGTGGGGTGGTCATGACGATCTGTGGATCTTCGGCTACGGCTCTCTGATCTGGCGGCCGGATTTTGACTTTGCCGAGCGGCGGCCGGCCAGGGTCCACGGCTGGCACCGGGCACTGAAGATGTGGAGCCGGATCAACCGCGGCACGCCCGAGCGCCCGGGCCTGGTCTTCGGCATGTTGTCAGGTGGCAGCTGCCAGGGCATGGCCTTCCGGATCCCGCGCCAACACGGTCGAGAGGTACTGGTGAGGTTGTGGTCGCGGGAGATGTCGCTGGCCGTGTATGACCCGCGATGGCTCACCTGTCACACCAGCCACGGCCCGGTGCGTGCGCTGGCATTCACGCTGTCGCGCAAAAGCCCTAACCACACGGGCGTGCTCAGCCCACAGGAATACCAGCGCATCTTCAGTGAGTCGTCAGGCATCTACGGCACCACGCTGGACTATGCCCAACGCACGCTGGAAGAGTTGCGAAGGCACGATATCCGCGACCGCCACCTCGAACGCGTGCTTCGGTTGGCGCAACGTTAACGCCGCGCCGCTTGCATCTTGCGCTAAAGTCCGCCCACCACGGCCCTACCAGCAGGAGACACCCGATGAACAAGCGTCACCTTTCCCTGATGACCCTCGCGGCAGCCGCGCTGCTGGCCGGCTGCGCTGCGGCGCTGCCGGCGCCGCAAGCGACAGCCACCCTCGTTCCCACCCGGGGCAATGCCGCGACTGGTTCGGTCACGTTCACCCAGGTCGGAGACAAGGTTTTGGTGCGCGGGCAGATCAGCGGCCTCAAGCCCGGCGCCGAGCACGGATTCCACGTGCACGAGAAGGGCGACTGCTCCAGCGGCGACGGCATGAGCACGGGCGGCCACTTCAACCCCCTAGCCAAGGTCCATGGTCATCATGACGCGGCCGATCACCATAGCGGCGATCTGCGCAGCGTGCAGGCCGACGCGGCGGGCAACGCCGTGTTCAGCTACGAGTCGAGCGGCGTCTCGGTCGGCTCGGGCGCCACCGACATCACCGGCAAGGGACTGATCGTTCACCGCGACCCCGACGACTACAAGACCCAGCCCACCGGCAACGCCGGGCCGCGCATCGCCTGCGCTGTGATCGTTCGCGGATAGCGTAAGTCGGTTCAGCGTTCCGCGGAATCGGGACCCCCTTGATGGAAGACATTGTCCAGAAACTTCACCGCGATTGCGACCAGTTCGCGCTCCCTCTGCTCGAAGAAGTGCTGCGCCTGCGGCACCACCACCTGCGCCGATCCGGCGATCTTCAGAATCTGTGCCCGGCGCTCGTCTGCGCCCCAGCGCGTCACCTGCCAGTCGTCGCTTCCATAGACATCGAGCACCGGAATCTTGATGCGGAACATTTCTTCCAGCCCGTTGATGATGCCGATGAAGACCCAGGCCCTTACGCTGTTGTCATCGGTCTTGATCAGGTACTGGTTGGCCATGGATGCGCCCAGGCTGTGTGACACGATCGCGATGTTCCTGTATCCCTTGGCCTTGAGGAAATCCACCGCGAGTTGAAAGCGCTCGCGCGCGTCGGGGTAAGTCTGGATGTAGTCGACCAGCTTAGCCGTCCCGTCGAGCACCGGCAGCTGGATCGACAGCGTCGTATAGCCCGCTTCGGCGAGCCGTGTGCGCAGCTTTCCGTAGAGTTCGTAGTCCGGGCTCCAGCCGCGACCGTGCGCTACGATGAGCGCTCCGCGAGGCTTGTCGGCTGCGGTGTAGAGCGCGAGGAATCTGTGGCCATTCCCCTGCGTGAGCCAGGCGCTGTCGCCTATCATCAGCGTGGCAAGGATATCGTCGGCCCACCGCTTCTCGCGCGCGTAGTCCTGCGCCTGTGCAAGCGCGCCGAACCAAGCCAGCAGGACTGCAAACAAAAAACCCGCGAAAGCGGGTTTCTTGCGGGGCGAGGTCCCGAACACTAGGCCAGACGCAATGGCAATTTGCGTAGCCGCTTGCCGGTTGCCGCAAACACCGCGTTGGCCACCGTGGGGCTGATGAGAGCAGTTGCTGGCTCGCCGATGCCACCGGGTTTCTCCGTGCTGGCCACCAGGTGCGTCTCCACGTCGGGCGCGTCCGCCATTCTCACCACCGGGTAGGTGTTGAAGTTGGTCTGCTCGATACGGCCATCCTTCAGTGTGATCTCACCATAGAGCGCCGCCGACAACCCGAAGATGACGCTGCTCTCGATCTGCTGCCTGACGATGTTGGGATTCACCATCTGGCCCAGGTCAGCGGCGACCACGACGCGATGCACTTTGACATTGCCATTGGTCACTGACACCTCGGCCACTTGCGCCATCGACGTCCCATAGCCCTCCATCACCCCGATCCCGCGGAACCGTCCCGCAGGCAGCGGCGTGCCCCAGCCTGCCTTGGCAGCCGCAAGTTCGAGCACGTTCTTGAGGCGCGGCTTTTGATCGAGCAGCGTGCGACGGAACTCGTAGCCATCCTTGCCCGCCGCCTGCGCCATCTCGTCCATGAACGACTCATTGGCGAAGGCATTGAGTGCGTGCGACACCGACCGCCAGTAGCCGACGCGCAACCCGGTCTCGTAGATCAGCGAGTCCGCATACTGGTTCGGAATGTCATAGGGCACTGCCGCAGCCTCGAGCATGAATGGATCCAGCCCGTCCTTGACGAAAGGCGGGAACAGCCGCGCCGTGACCGAGGACGAAGTCAGGTGGAACTTCATTGCCACGGGTTTGCCCGCCGCATCCAGGCCGCCCGACAGCTGGTGCAGGCTGGTGGGACGGTAGAAGTCATGCGTCATGTCATCTTCGCGCGTCCACAGCAGCTTGACCGGCGCGTTCACCGCCTTGGAGATCTCGATCGCCTGCGCGACGAAATCCACGTCAATCCTTCGGCCAAAGCCGCCGCCGAGAAATGTCGTGCGTATGGTGATCTGCGAGGGTTTCATGCCCAGCATCTGCGCGGCTACGCCTTCAGCCATCTGCTGGAACTGCGTCGGGCCATAGAGAAGGCAGGAGTCGCTCCTGACATCGGCGGTGAAGTTCATTGGCTCCATCGGCGAGTGAGACAGGAATGGCATTTCGTAGGAGGCCTCCAGCGTCTTGGCCGCGCCCTTCATCCCGGCGTCGACATCGCCCTGAACCTTGAACGCCGCGCCGGGCTTGGCCGATGCCGCCTTCAGTCCCGCGGCGACCGCGTCCGAACTCATTGACTTCGCGGGGCCCTCGTCCCACTTGATGTCGAGGGCGTCGCGCGCTACTTTCGCCTGCCACCACGAATCGGCGACTACCGCCACGCCGTCGGTGATTTGCACCACATGCTTCACGCCCGGCATCGCCTTCGCCTTGGCGCCGTCGAAGCTCACCACCTTGCCACCGATCACGGGGCACTGCGCGAGCGACGCGTAGAGCATGCCCGGCAGCTTCACGTCGATTCCGAACTCCGCCGAGCCGTTGACCTTGGCAGGTGTGTCCAGGCGCTTGATCGGCTTGCCAACGTACTTGAAGTCCTTCGCGTCCTTGAGTTTCACGTCCTTCGGAACCGGCAACGCGGATGCGGCCACGGCCAATTGGCCATAGCTGGCCTTCTTGCCCCTTGGCCCATGGACGGACCCGTCTCGCGCGTGGCAGGCAGCCGCATCCACATTCCATTTTTGCGCCGCTGCCGAGACAAGCATCATGCGGGCCTGTGCGCCGGCTATGCGCAGCTTGTCGTACGCATCGACCACTGAAGTGGAACCCCCGGTGAGCTGGCCACCCAGCAGCGCATTGATATAAGCCTCGCCGGCAGGCGCGATTTCGACCTTGACCTTCCTCAGATCGACTTCGAGTTCTTCTGCCACCAGGGTGGGCATCGCCGTATAGACCCCCTGTCCCATCTCCGATCGTGCTGAAAGAATGGTGACGGTGTTGTCGCTGCCGATCCTGACCCAGGCATTGGGCATCGACCGGGTGACTGGTGCTGCGGCGAGTGCGTCAGGCAGCGTAAAGCCAATGACCATGCTGCCGCCAGCGGCGGCGCCGGTCTTGAGGAAATTGCGGCGCGTGGGATTCTTGAGTTGGCTCATGATCACGCTCCCTTGGTCTTGGTTTCGGCCGCTGTGTGGATGGCGGCCCGAACGCGCTGATAGGTACCGCATCGGCAGATGTTTCCCGACATCGCCGTGTCGATGTCCGCATCCGTGGGCTTCGGCTTGGATTCGAGCAGCGCAACCGCACTCATGATCTGCCCGCTCTGGCAGTAGCCGCACTGCGGCACGTCGTGCATGACCCATGCAGCCTGCACGGCCCTGCCCGTAGCGCTGGCACTCATGGCCTCGATCGTGGTGACCTTCTTGCACGCCGCAGCCGAAATGGGGGTCGAGCAGGAGCGAATCGGACGTCCGTCCATGTGCACGGTGCAGGCACCGCACAGCGCCTGGCCGCATCCGAATTTCGTGCCGGTCATGCCCAGCGAGTCGCGAAGGACCCACAGCAGCGGCGTATCCGCTGCAACATCGACCTTGGTTCGCTTGCCGTTGACTAGAAATGTGATCACTTTCGCGTCTCCAGTTTTTGGTAAACGATCATCCTAAGCCGACATAGGCCCCGGCGTAACGCTGCACCGCAGCATTCGGCTTTCACCTTCATTTCGGCAACATTGGGGAGCACAGTGTCGCGCACCGCGCTAGGCTGGCCGGCTCGCCAGCATGCGCTGTGCATGGGCGAGGTCCTGCACCGTGTCGATGTCGGCCACGATGCCAGGATCGTCCAGTTCGAGCCGGCCAACGGCGTTGGCCGCAGCCTGGACCTTGACAATGGCCTGCGCGCCCCGAGGTCCAGCCAGTGCCAGCAAGGCGTCCCGACAGGCGACGGAGAAGCCCACCGGATGACCACGTTGCCCGCGGTATTGGGGCAACACCACTGCGTGATGCGCCAATTCTGCCGCGACGGCACACAGGCTGTCGGGCCGCACCAGAGGCAAGTCGCCCGGCAGGATCAGCCAGCCTGCAGCGTCTGCCGTGGCCCGAACGCCCGCGGCAATCGAGTCACCCATGCCCTCATGGCCGGCATCTTCGAGGTGCCATGCCAGCCCGCTGCGCCGCACCGCTTCCAGGGTCCACTGCAGCACGGGTTTGCCACCCAGCAGCGCGGCCAGCTTGCTGCCCTGGCCGCCAGAGGCGATGAAGCGATCGCCCCGGCCCGAGGCCAGGACGATGACAACCGGTCCGCGTTCATCCAGCCGCTCCATCTGCATGTCCCTTCAGGCAGGGCCGCTCACTGGGCCCGCCTGTGCAGTGTAAGCAGCCCCTTGCCTATACTGGGTGCATGATCGCAGCGCAGAATCGCTTCAAGCAAGATCGCACCCCCTCGGTGGGCAGGGCGCAGCCCGTGGGGGCCCGATGACCGACATCTCCCGCCTGCGCAAGAGCTACGAGCGCGCCGAGCTCAGCGAAGAGGCGTCGCACGGCGACGCGTTGCGCCAGTTCGATCAGTGGCTGACCGAGGCGATCGCGGCGGAAGTGCCGGAACCCAATGCGATGACTCTGGCCACGGTGGGCGGCGATCTGCGGCCGAGCACACGGGTGGTGCTGATCAAGGGTTACGACGAGCGCGGCATCGTCTGGTACACCAACTACGACAGCCGCAAGGGCCAGGAACTGGCGGGCAACCCGTTCGCGGCGCTGCAGTTCCACTGGGTCGAGCTGGAACGGGTGGTGCGCATCGAGGGCCGTGTCGAGAAAGTCAATGACCAGGAGAGCGATAGCTACTTTGCCAGCCGCCCGCTGGATTCTCGCATCGGCGCCTGGGCCAGCCCACAAAGCCGGGTGATCGCCAATCGGGCCGTGCTGGTAGCCAGCGCCGCCAGGTATGGCGCGCAATTCCTGCTGCAGCCGCCACGGCCACCGCACTGGGGCGGCTACCGGCTTGTTCCCGACCAGTGGCAGTTCTGGCAGGGCCGAAAGAGCCGGCTGCACGACAGGCTGCGTTACACACTGGCCGATGGCCGGTGGCTTCGGGAGCGTCTGGCACCGTGACCGCAGGCCGGTTCAGACCACCTGGACCAGCGCCATGACCAGAGAGACACTGAGCAGCGCCAGGCCGGTCGACACGGCAACGCTGGCCGTGACCAGTTCCTGCGCCACCTGGTAGCGCTGGGAGAACAGGAAGACGTTGGCGCCAATGGGCATCGATGCTGCGACGACCATCACGGCCAGCGGCACGCCCGACTGACCCAATACCCAGCCCAATGCCGCCACCAGGGCGGGATGCAGCAGATTCTTCACCGAGGCCAGTGCCAATGCGCCGCGCCAGTGCGGGCCCACCCGCGTGAGTGCGAGGGTCACGCCGACCAGCAGCAATGCCAGCGGCCCGAACGCGTTGCCCAGTAGCTGCAAGGGCTTGTCCACCACCGCGGGCAGCGTCAAGCCGGTGCGCGCGAATGCAAGGCCTGCCAGCAGCGGAAGCGGCACGGGATGGATGATGGCGTTGCGGGCAGCGAGCAGCACCGTGCGCAAGGGATGGTGTCGCGGCATGCCATCGGTGTTTTGCTCGCGCAACACGGCCAGTTCCAGGACCACGGTGGCCAGCGTGAGCAGCACCAGCGCATGGACCGAGATCAGCGTGAACAGCGTCACCAGGCCCGCCTCACCCCAGGCCAGCGCTACCAGCGGAATCCCGATCATCACCGTGTTGCTGTAGGTTCCGGCCAGCCCCAGCACCGTGGCGCGTCGCCCGAAGCCCAGCGGT
>JANYAN010000513.1 GCA_025361305.1 Burkholderiales bacterium | reverse complement strand
CGTCGGCTCGATCCGCGGCGGCGTGCGTGAGAACATCATCCCCGACCAGGTGGAGATGCGCGGCACGATCCGCTCGTTCGAAGAAAACATGCGCGATGACATCCACGAACGTGTGACCACCCTGGCCGAGGCCATCTCGCGCGGCTCGCGCGCCGGCTGCACCGTGTGCATCAACAAGAACTATCCGGTGACGATCAACGACCCCGCCCTGACCGAGGCCATGGTTCCGACCTTGCAACGGGTGGCCGGGCCCGGCAACCTGGAACTCGTCTCCAAGGTGACCGGTGCCGAAGACTTTTCGTTTTTCCAGCGCGTCGTGCCCGGGCTCTTCTTCTTCGTCGGCGTGACACCGCAGGGGACGGACCCGGCCAAGGCCTATTCAAACCATTCACCGAAGTTCTTCGCCGATGAACGCGGCTTGTTGATCGGTGTGCGCGCACTGGCCCATGTGACCTGCGACTTTCTCGAATCGCAAGGCTGAGACGCCGGGGGCTCGCTGGCTCAGCGGTTCTTGCGCCCGGCCACGGGATAGGGAACCGTGCCGCGCGTGCCCACCATCAGGTTGTCGATCACGACCATCACGTCGTCCACCAGCCCGACCGCCCGCTCCAGCGCCTGGGCCTGCTCGCGCGACTGCACGCAACCCATCAGCGTGACGATCCGGCGTTCGCCCAGCACCCACACGCTGGTGTCATTGAAGCGGCCGTCCTGCTGGATGTAGATTCCAACGCGCGGAATGATTTCCTGGTCGTAGAGGTACGAATTGGGCAAGCGGCACCGCCCAGCCCGATAGCAACTGCCGCCGTGCTGGGCCCGCACATGTGCTTGCTCGCGCACCTGTTCGCCCGTCACGGACGGGCTTTGCGGCGCGGGGCACTCAGCCATCGCGGCAGTGACCTGGACAAACGGATCATTGAAGAAATTTCCCAGCTCCTGCGCCGGCGATGCCATCGCCAATCCGAACAGACCGGTCCACAGGATGGCAAGCCGCTTCATGCAACGGCCCCACGAATGGCGCGGTCCAGCGCTGCCCGTGCCAGCAGGCGCGTCGAATCCAGCGTGGGCAGCGGGGAATTCGTGTCGTTCATGATGAGAGGAATCTCGGTACACCCCAGCACGACGGCGTCGCAACCCTCTTGCTTCATCCGTGCGATCACCTGCTGGAAGTACCCGATTGCCTGCGGCTTGAACACCCCGCAGACCAGCTCGTCCATGATGATGCGGTTGATTTCTTCGCGCTCGGCCGGAAGCGGGCGAACGCAGGCGAGCCCCTGGGCGGCCAGCGCTTGCGGATAGATGTCGCTGACGATCAGCCAGCGCGTCCCGGTCAGGGCCAGGCACCGGTACCCGCGCTGCACGGCCTGCTGCGCCACGACTTCTGCGATATGAAGCCAGGGCAGCGGGGAGCGCGGCAGCACCCAGGGGAGCGCCTGGTGGATGGTGTTGTCCGGACAGACCAGAAACGCCGCCCCGGCTGCGGCGAGCTTGCGGGCCGACGCCAGCATCAACTCGCCCACGCCCTCCCAGTCATCGCGGTAGATGCACGCCATGTAGGCGGCCAGGGAATGGCTGTGCAGGGTGACTTCGGGGTGGGCGTGCGGGCCCAGCATTTGCGCACCTTCGGTGCAAACCGTGCGGTAGCAAAGTGCCGCACCTTCGGCCGAGCAGGCGACGATGCCGATGTGAAGAGGCCGGGGTTGGTGTTCCATGGCTCGGTGCAGCGGGTTGCCACGCGGCGCCCCGTACCGTGAATTATTGCCCATGCCGGCCCTGTGCCTGCGGGCCCATCCAGATTGACGCTGCAATGCCCGCACCCCAGAATGATTCGCTGGGCGATAGAGGGCGGTCGAGGTGACTGCGCCGGTCCGGCCTGAAAGGAAATCCTTGTCAGAAGAACGCGAGGAAGTGTGGCTTTCGGGCAACCTTTACGAGTCCTACGTAGGCCGTTGGAGCCGGCATGTCGCCCGTGAGTTTCTGACCTGGCTGAAGATTCCGAAAGACAAGGACTGGCTCGACGTGGGCTGCGGCACGGGCGCCCTGGCCGGCATCACCCTTCAGCAAAACAGTCCGCATCGGGTCAAGGGCTTCGATCCCTCGGCCAGTTTCATCGGCTACGCCAAGGCCAATGTCAGCCATCCCCATGTGTCGTTCGAATCCGGTGACGCGCATCACCTTGCCGTCGCGTCGGCAAGTTTCGACGTCGCCGTATCGGGCCTGGTGCTCAACTTCCTGGCGCAGCCCCTGCGGGCAGTAGGGGAAATGGCGCGGGTGGTGCGTCCGGATGGCACCGTGGCCGCCTACGTCTGGGATTACGCCGACAAGATGGAGCTGATCCGCTACTTCTGGGATGCGGCCGTGATGCTGGACCCCACGGCCCTGGCGCTCCATGAGGGACATCGCTTCCCGTTGTGCCATCCGGAACCGCTGGCCGAGCTATTTGTCCAGGCCGGCCTGCGCAGTGTCGAAGTGAAGGCCATCGACGTGCCCACCGTTTTTCGCGATTTCGAAGACTACTGGTCACCCTTCCTCGATGGCCAAGGGCCGGCGCCTTCGTATTGCGTGTCGCTCAGCTCCGAGCATCGCAATGCGCTGCGCGACCGGATACAGGCTGACCTGCCCGTCGCGGCCAATGGCTCGGTCACCCTGGTTGCCCGGGTCTGGGCCGTCCGGGGCCGCACGCCGAAGTAAGCTGGCCGGTCAGCGGATCAGGTCCCAGCCCATCATCAGGGCAGCCAGGGCCATCACGGCAGTGCCACTCCAGCCGAACCACCGCGTCTTGCGACCCGCCGTGAACGAGCCCATCACTTCCGTGCGGGTGGCCAACATCATCAGGCCCGCCATGATCGGCACGGCGACAACGCCATTGATCACTGCGCTCCAGTAAAGGGCCTTCATGGGGTTCACCGGCGTAAAGATCAGGCCCGTTCCCACCAGCGTGGCCACGGCGATGATGCCGTAGAAGCCCCTGGCCTCGAACCACTGGCGCTCAAGCCCCTCGGCCCAGCCAAAGGCTTCGGCCACCGCATAAGCCGCCGAAGACGCCAGCACGGGCACCGCCAGCAGACCGGTCGAAACGATGCCCCCGGCGAACAGCGCGAAGGCCCAGGGCCCCGCCAGCGGGCGCAGAGCCTGCGCTGCCTGCGCCGCAGACTGGACGTCGGTCACGCCACCGGCGTTCAGGACCACGGCGCCCAGGACGATCACGAAGAAGGCCACGCCATTGGAGAAGACCATCCCGACGATGGTGTCGCGCTTGACCCGGCGCAGGTCGCGTCGCACTGTCCCGTCGGCGCCGCGCTTGCCGCCGCGCAAGCGCAGTTCCTCCACCTCCTGTGAGGCCTGCCAGAAGAACAGGTAGGGAGAGATCGTGGTTCCCAGAACCGCGACGATCGTCATCCAGTAGGCCGAAGTCCATTGCAGCTGGGGGATGAAGAGGTCGTGCAGCACGCGGCCCCAGGGCACCTCGACCAGCAGTGCCGCCAGCACATAGGAGAACAGCGTCAGCGTGAGCCACTTGAGCACCGGTGCCAGCCGGCGATAGGGCACGAACACCTGCAACAGCACCGTCGCCAGGCCAAACCCAACTGCATAGAGGTGTGCCTCGCCACCGGCAACCAGGCGTACCGCCTCGCCCATGGCCGCGATGTCGGCCGCGATATTGATGGTGTTGGCCACGACCAGCAGCGCCACCATCGCCAGCAGGAAGGGGCGCGGCGTGTGATCGCGCAGATTGGCGGCGACGCCCTTGCCCGTAACACGGCCGATGCGTGCGCTGACCAGCTGGATGGCGATCATGAACGGCAGCGACAGGAACACCGTCCAGACCAGTCCGGTGCCGAATTGAGCGCCAGCCTGGGTGTAGGTCGCAATGCCCGAGGGGTCGTCGTCGGCCGCGCCGGTGACCACGCCGGGCCCGACGTGCCGCAGGAATGATGGAATGCGCTTGATCACCCGGTCACCCTAACACGGGCGGCCTGATCTGGAAAACCAGCATGCGGTGCTGTTGGTACGATCGGCGAAGGAGGGTTGGCCATGGTCATCTGGGGCGCATTCTGGGGTGCGGTGCTTGGCCTTCTATGGCCGGGCGGTGAATGGGCATGGCAGACCTTGCTGGGTGCCGGGCTGGGCGCCCTGGCCGGCCGCTCGTTGCGCGCCGTGGTGCACAGGGAAATTCAGGCGCCGCGCGAGCCGGCGCCGGTTGAAATTTCCCCGGCCGCGCAGGTTGCCATGCCGCAGCCTGTCGAGCCTGCGGCGCCCCTGCCAACGCCGGCACCCCAAGTGGTTCCGCCGGACGCGGTCACGGTGCTGTACTACAAGGCGCGCGGCTGGCTGTTCGGCGGCAACACCGTGGTGCGCATGGGCGTGCTTGTGCTGTTCGTCGGGCTGGCTTTCCTGGCCAAGTACGCGGCTGACAATGCCCTGCTGCCGCCCGAGTTGCGGCTGGCTGCAGTCGGAGCGGCCGCCATCGCCCTTTTCACTTTCGGATTTCGCCTTCGCTCCAGCGCGCCGGACAAGCTGGCCTACTCGCTGAGCCTACAGGGCGCGGGTGTGGCGGTGCTCTATCTCACGGTGTTTGCGGCCTTCCGGCTCTACCAGTTCATTCCAGCCGGTGCCGCCTTTGTCGCGCTCGGCCTGGCCATCGCTGCCATGGCCTGGGCCCGGGCGTGGCGGGCCCTGAACCTGCTGGGCTTCTTCGCGACCTTCGGCGTGGCCACGTTGTGGGGGGTGCTCAGGTACCAGCCCGAGCAGTTCGCCAGCACCGAGCCTTTCCTGGTCGCATTCTTCCTGGTCTATGTAGCAGCCAGCTACCGGGTGGCCGCGCAGGGCGCCGATTCGGTCAACCCGCCCACTGCCTTGCATGGCGCCAGCGTGAAGCGGTTGCGGATTGAGAGCACCAACGGCGCGGACCTGACGAGTGCCGGGCTACAGGCCAGCCCCGATTTCGAACCGGTGCAGCTGGTGTTCGTAGCCACGGGCAGCGGGCCTTTCGAGCTGGCTGCAGGCCGCGCACAAACGGCTGCCGCGGCCTTGCCGCTGAGCACGCTGGCGTCGGCGCTGGCCGGCAGGAAAATTGAAGACCTGCCGCAGGCGCAGGTGGGAGGGGCCGTGCAGGCACCGAGGCCCGAGCCCGAGCCACTTTCTGCGCTGCTGCCCGACGGCGTCTCCACCCGCACGCTCGTGTTGTGGGGCGTGCTGCTGCTTGGCGGGCTGCTGCTGGCCGGGGTGGCATGGTCGCTGGTGCGGCAGTTACGGGCCAGGCAGTAGGATGCTGCCGATGCGCCTTCCCAATCTGCTCGCCAGCCGCCGCGGACGCCTGTTCGCCTTCTTCAGCCTCTATGTGACCGAAGGCATTCCGCTGGGCTTCGCCGCCACGGCCGTGGCCACGCAGCTGCGCCGTCAGGGCATCGGGCCAGCGGAAATCGGCGCTTTCGTCGCGTCGTTCTACCTGCCCTGGGCCTTCAAGTGGGCGTTCGGGCCATTTGTCGACGTCTTTCGCTCGCGGCGCTTCGGTCACCGACGCGCATGGATTCTGCTGACGCAGATCATGATGGCCCTGACACTGTTCTCGCTGGTGGCGATCCCGCTGCCCCAAGGCCTGGGGCTGTTCACGCTGGTGCTGCTGGTGCACAACACGTTTGGCGCGATCCAGGACGTGGCCATCGACTCGCTGGCCTGCAACACCTTGAGCGAGAACGAGCGCGGCCTGGCCAACGGCCTGATGTTTGCCGGCGCCTCGGTCGGCCAGGCCGTGGGCGGCAGTGGTGTGCTGTTCCTGATGGCCTATACTGGTTTCCAGTCCAGCTTCGTGATCGTGGCCGGTGCCATCCTGGTAGTGACCGGCTTCGTCGTGCTGCCGATGAAGGAGGCCGTGGCCGAGCGCTTTGTCGATCCCACCGGTGCCACTGCATGGCGCACGGCCGCCGCCGAAATGAAGAGCTTCGCGGTGCAGTCGTTCCGGTCTTTCGTCGGCACGCGCAGTGCGTTCTCGGGTGTCTTTTTCTCGCTGTTGCCGGCCGGGGCGATGTCGCTGGGTCTTTCCTTGCAGTCGAACCTCTCAGTCGAACTGGGCATGGACGATGACAGCGTCGCAGCCATCAACCTTTGGTCGGCCATCATCTCGGCAGCGTGCATGGTGCTGGGCGGCATGCTGTCGGACAAGCTCGGGCGGCGGCGCACGCTGTTCATCTACCTGGCCGGCATGAGCCTGCCGGTGCTCTACCTGATGTGGGTGCTGCAGCAAAACGGCTACGTGATGCCGCACCCGCCGGGCGGACCGGTGCTGCCGGGGCTGGTCACCGCCCTGTGGATCGCCACGCTGACGTACGCGGTTTTCCAGGGACTGATGTACGGCACGCGCGCGGCGATCATGATGGACGTCACCAACCCCGCAGTGGCGGCCACGCAGTTCACGGCGTACATGGCCTTGATGAACCTGGCGATCTCGATCTCTGCCAGCTGGCAGGGCGTGGCCGTCGAGGCCTGGGGCTATCCGGTCACGCTGCTGATCGATGCCGTCACTGGCCTCGCGTGCCTGCTGCTGCTGCCCGCGATGAAACGGGAGACCACCTTCAGCGACGCGCTGGCCGACGGGCGGTCGCGCAAGTCGGCGCTGGTGCTGGGCCTGGCGTGCCTGGCCTGGTTGCCCTACTGGGCCAACCATGAACTGCTGGGCCTGGGCCAGCCGATCATTGGCACCTTTTTCACTTTGATCTTCATCAGTTCTGCCCTGTTCCTGCTGGCCGGGCGCGAGGTACTGGGCGAATATGCCGGCGACTGGCGCCGCGCCGCGCTGTGGGTTGCGCCCCTGCTGCTGGCGATGCATGGCCGCTACTACGTCGACCGGTTGGCTGACTGGCCGGGCTTGCTTGGCGCGGCCGAGTTGCTGATTTATGTACTGCCATTGCTGGGCGGCATCGTCCTGCTGGGACTGGCTTCGCGCGACTGGCGCATGCCCACAGTGCAGCCGCTGGCTGACATCGGTTAGTCCCATGGAAGTTTCATTCAGCCGTGAGATCCAGTCGCTGCGCCTGGGCGCGGGCGAGACCTTCCACGGCGAAGGCATCCTGGCCATCACCAAGGCGCTGCTGCAGTCGGGCGTCTCGTACGTGGGCGGCTACCAGGGGGCGCCGGTCTCGCATCTGCTGGACGTGATGGTGCAGGCCAAGCCTTATATGGACGAGCTGGGTGTGCACGTGGAGGCCTGCGCCAACGAAGCTTCAGCCGCAGCCATGTTGGGCGCTTCGATCCACTACCCGCTGCGCGGCGCCGTCACCTGGAAGTCGATCGTCGGCACCAACGTGGCGTCGGACGCGCTGTCCAACCTGTCTTCTCCCGGCGTCAGGGGCGGCGCCCTGATCGTGGTCGGCGAAGACTACGGCGAAGGCGCCTCGGTGATCCAGGAACGCACCCAGGCCTATGCGCTCAAATCCACCATGTGCCTGCTGGACCCGCGGCCCGATCTGGCCGTGATGGTGCGCATGGTCGAACAAGGATTCCGCCTGTCCGAAGCGTCGAACATGCCGGCCATCCTGGAACTGCGCATTCGCGCCTGCCATGTCCGCGGAAGTTTCGAGGCCAAGGACAATCTGCCGCCGGCCATCTCCACCCGCGCGCTGATGGAGAACCCGGCCAGCTTCGACTACATGAAGCTGGCTCACCCTCCGGTCACCTTTCGCCAGGAAAAGCTCAAGGGTGACCAGCGCATCCCCGCCGCCCGCAAGTACATCGCAGACAACCGGCTCAACGAAGTGTTTGCCGGCAAGCACGAAGACCTGGGCATCATCGTGCAGGGCGGACTGTACAACTCGCTGATGCGCAGCCTGCAGCAACTGGGGCTGGCCGACGCGTTCGGCGAGAGCGACGTGCCGCTGCTGGTACTCAACGTCACCTACCCGCTGGTCCCGGAGCAGGTGGCGGATTTTTGCACCGGCAAACGCGGCGTGCTGGTGGTGGAAGAAGGCCAGCCCGAATACATCGAGCAGGAAATCGCCACGCTGCTGCGCCGGCGCGACATCCCGGCGCCGCTGCACGGCAAGGACCTGCTGCCTGCCGCCGGCGAATACAGCGTCGAAGTGCTGTCGCAGGGACTGTCGTTGTTCGCCTCGGCGTACTTGCCCGGCCCGGCCACGGAATCCGCCAAGCGCTGGCTGGCTGGCAACCGCGAGCGGCGCGAGGCCGTTGCCGCCCAGCTGGCCAAGCCGTTGCCCATCCGGCCGCCGAGCTTTTGCATCGGGTGCCCCGAGCGGCCGGTGTTCTCGGCATTGAAGCTGGCGCAGCAGGAGATCGGAGAAGTGCACATCGCCGGCGACATCGGCTGCCATGCCTTCGCCACCTTCGAGCCGTTCTCGATGGGCCATTCGATCCTGGGCTATGGCATGAGCCTGGCCAGCCGCGCCGGCGTCTCACCGATGATGCAGCGGCGCACGCTGGCCATCATGGGCGACGGCGGCTTCTGGCACAACGGCTTGCTGACCGGGGTGCAGAGCGCCCTGTTCAATCACGACGACGCCGTGCTGCTGATCTTCAAGAACGGCTATTCGTCGGCCACCGGCACGCAGGAGCTGATCTCGACGCCCAGCAGTGCATCGAAGGAGATGACGGCCGACAAGATGCGCAGCCTGACCCATACCAACACCACCATCGAGTCGACCCTGCAGGGCCTGGGTGTGCAGTGGCTGCGCACCGTCCACACCTACAAGGTGGAACAGATGCGCGCGACGCTGAAGGACGCCTTCACCAGCGACTTCAACGGCCTGAAGGTGATCGTGGCCGAAGGCGAATGCCAGCTCGAGCGGCAGCGCCGGATCAAGCCCTGGATCGCCGGCC
>JANYAN010000511.1 GCA_025361305.1 Burkholderiales bacterium | reverse complement strand
GGCCTTCTTTCGAGAAGAGTATCGCGCCGCTGCGCAGTTTCGTCACCGAGCCGATGCGCTACGGCAATCTGTTCCTTTTGGGCGATGCCGCCCACATCGTGCCGCCCACAGGGGCCAAGGGCCTGAATCTGGCCGCGTCCGACGTGAAATACCTATCGGGCGCCTTCGTCGAGTACTACCAGGCCAACAACAGCGCCGGAATCGACCACTATTCCGAGAAATGCCTGGGCCGCGTCTGGAAAGCAGAGCGCTTTTCCTGGTGGTTCACGACGCTCATGCACCGCTTTCCCGAGAGTGGCGAGTTCGGGCAAAAAATCCAGGAGGCCGAGTTGGACTACCTGGTGGGTTCACGTGCGGCGTCCACTGCCCTGGCCGAAAACTACGTCGGCCTGCCGCTATAGCGCCCTAGAACGAGCGCGGTAATCCGAGCAGGTGCTCAGTCTGCAAAGGCGCCCGCAGCCTTGATGACAGGGCCCCATTTGTCGATCTCCGACTTCAACCAGGTCTGCAGGCCCTCGGGCGACTGCTTGGATTCGGGCACGACCTCGGCACCCAGTTCGGCCATGCGTCGCGTCACATCCGGATCTTTCAGCGCGGTGCGCAAGGCTGCATTGAGGCTGGCCAGGACCGGCCTGGGCGTCCCCCTGGGGGCATAGATGCCGTGCCAGACCAAGACCTCGAAGTCTTTCAGGCCCTGCTCGGCCAGGGTGGGGGCTTCCGGCAACGCCTTGATGCGGTTCCTGGTCGTCACGCCGTAGAACTTGACGGAGCCGGCCTTGATCTGGGGGATGGTCTGGGTGGTCTGGTCGCACAGCAGGTCAACCTGCCCGCCCAGCAGGGCCTGCATGGCCGGGGCGGTGCCCTGGAACGGAATGGCCGTGAACTTGACGCCGAGGGCACGTTCGAACATTAATCCGCACAGCTGCGACACTGCGCCCAGCCCGGCATTGGCCAGGTTGATCTTGTCCTGGTTGGCCCTGACATAGGCAATCAGCTCGGTCAGATTGTTGGCCGGGAAGTCCTTGCGCGCCAGCAACGTCATCGGGACATCCACCGCCTGGCCTATGTACTCGAAGTCGGCTAGCGCGTCGTACGGGAGCTTGCGGTACAGGGCGGTGGACGTCGCCATGCCGTTGTGGTGGATGAACAAGGTGTAACCGTCAGGGGCTGCCTTGGCCACGAAGGCTGCGGCGATCGTGCCGCCGGCCCCAACCTTGTTTTCCACTATCACGGTCTGGCCTAGTGTCTTGCTCATCGAGGCGGCCAATGTGCGCGCCACCACGTCGGTCGGCCCGCCCGCGGCGAATGGCACGACAAGGCTGATCGGTCGGGTCGGCCAGGCCTGAGCCGGCACGTCAGCTGACCATGCACTGAGCATGACCAGGCTCGCCGAAAGCAGCTTGTGCAAAACACCCATGGCTCGACTCCTTCAAATGGCTTGGGACGGTCGCATCGCAGTGATGGTGCCGTCAGCGTAGCCCCGCTCGCGCAGGATGGAATCGGTATGTTCCCCCACGCCTTCGAATCGCCGCACTTGTCTTCCTTGCGGTCACCGCTCTGATAGTCTTGCACAAAACCTGATCAGCCGGATCCATGACAACTTCGTCCCACGTCCTGCGCGGCGTTCGCATTCTCAGCCTGGCGCTGAACATGCCGGGCCCGGCTGCGCTGATGCGGTGCCGCCAGATGGGCGCAACTTGCGTCAAGCTCGAGCCACCGCCGCCCAGAGGCTCTCCAGCCGGAACATCCGGGGACCCGATGGGTCACTACGACAAGGCGGCCTACGCCCAGATGCACGAGGGGGTCAGGGTCGACACGGCCGACCTCAAGAGCGAAGAAGGTCAACGCGCACTGCACCGGGAACTCGAGAAGACCGACATCCTGCTGACGTCGTTCCGCCCGTCGGCTCTTGACAAGCTGAGGCTCGGGTGGAAGGCGCTGCACACCCGATATCCCGCGTTGTGCCAGGTCGCCATCGTCGGCGCACCCGGCACGGCCGCCGAAGAGCCGGGCCACGACTTGACCTACCTGGCGGCTCACGGCCTGGTGCCGGGGCTCGAACTGCCGGCCACGCTGTACGCGGACATGGGCGGCTCGCTGATGGCCAGTGAAGCGGTACTCAAGGCCGCCTTGCACCAGCGCGAGCGCTACGATGGCTCCGGTGACCCACATCCAAAGGGGATCTGCATAGAAGTGGCCCTTTCCGATGCGGCTGCCTATTTGGCCCTGCCGCGCAGGTGGGGCCTGAGCCGGCCCGCAGGCGCGGTTGGCGGCGCCCATGCCGGCTATCGCATCTATCCCTGCAAGGATGGACGCGTGGCTGTGGCCGCCCTGGAGCCGCACTTCGCGGCAGCGTTGTGTGCGGCTGCCGGCCTGGCGGACACCGACATGCGCGCGATGTTCGCACCAGCCACGCACCAGGCGATCGCGGCATTCCTGCTAGCGCAAACCCGCGCCGACCTAGACCGGCTGGCGGCAGACAAAGACATACCGATGTACGCCATGGCGGCTTGATTCGCCGCAGCGCGTGGATCAGCGCGGCTTGCGCGTGGTCCGCGGACCCGGCGTGGCGTTGCCCGTGACACGCGGCGGCAGCCCGGTGTGCTGCGTCAGGATCCGCCCCCGGGCCGGCTTGGCTGGCGCCGGGCCACCGGCCATCGTCGAGTTCTTGCGCCGGGCGCTTTGGTAGCCGCCATCGGTAATGGGCTGGAACGATGGGATCAGATGGTGTTTGCCATTGCCGATCAGGTCGGCGCGGCCCATGGCCTTGAGGGCTTCTCGCAGCAGCGGCCAGTTGTTCGCGTCGTGGTAGCGCAGGAAGGCCTTGTGCAGGCGCCGGCGCCTTTCGCCGCGCACGATGTCCACGGTCTCGCTCTCGCGCGTGATCTTGCGCAACGGGTTCTTGTTGGTGTGGTACATCGCCGTGGCCGAGGCCATCGGGCTGGGGTAGAACGTTTGCACCTGGTCGG
>JANYAN010000504.1 GCA_025361305.1 Burkholderiales bacterium | reverse complement strand
CTGAGAAACAACGCGTTGCCCGTGCGGCCTTCGGCCTTGAACGGCTCGTGGTGCCAGGTCCCGCGTGCGCTGAAGCTGAGGGACGGTTCGGGCTGTCCGATCGCGAATTCGGTATGGATGTCGGCACCGTCGTGGCTGGCCAGAAAATGCATGCTGCCCTGGTCGACGAGCAGCGCTCCAATCTCGGGTACGCCCCTGCCAGCCAAGGTATCGTGGCTGAACGACCAGGTGCGGCGGCCGTCGGCTTCCAGTTGCAGCCCCAGTTCGGGCCGATGCAGTTCAACCGCTGGCAGGACGATGCGCCCTGAGAGCAGCGGGAGCAACCGCACATTGATCTCGGCTGACTGTGCCTTCAGCAGATTGGCATCGCGGGCCCACGGTGGATTGGCGATCTCCAGGCCATCGGCCAGGATGCGGGTCGTGAAGCCGGGCCGGATGTCCAGATGGCGCGTGATCTCGAAATGCCGGCCGGTGCGCTCGCTCATGTAGCGGTTCAATGGGGCGCGCAGCAGGTCCCAGGGAAAGAACGCGATGAGCAACGCCAGCAGGGTGATCAGCAGCACCGGGCCCGCAACGAGGGCGATCATGAATTTGTTGGCGAAGAGCTTCATCCGCAGACCGGTCGACAGCGTCCGGCGACTCCTTTGGGATTGAGTGTGCAGTGCAACAAGCCGGCCAGCCGTAGGTGTTGCACGGAGTCTTGCGTGGGCGGCAACCTACTTCGCCGCCTGTTTTCAAAGTGTAGGGAACGTCCTACGGTCCGCCTGTTGAGTAGCTGGCAGAATCGGCGCAGGACGCTGCGTGCAGGGGCCAGGCCACCGTGGTTGGCAGGCCAGCCACTCGCACAACGCGCCGTCGTCCCGCTCACGTCATGGCCCACCGTGGAATTGAAGACCTACATCGTCGAAGACAACGCCACGATCCGCGAGAACCTGGTCGGTACGCTGGAGGAGCTCGCCTGCATCAGCCCGCTGGGCTGGGCCGAAACAGAGAACGAAGCCAGGGACTGGCTCGCCTCCAACAAAAGCGCCTGGGACCTCACCATTGTCGACCTGTTTCTCAAGCAGGGCAGCGGCATGGGTGTGCTCGAAGCGTGCCGCCACCGCTCAGCGGCGCAACGTGTGGTGGTGCTGAGCAATTACGCGACCAACGACATTCGCAAGCGCTGCCTGCAACTGGGCGCCGATGCGGTGTTCGACAAATCCAACGAGATCGACGCGCTGGTCGACTACTGCACCCTGCAGTCGCTGGCGCCGCACCCCGGCGTATGACCGGCGGCGGCGAGTCAGTCGATCAGCTTGTTCTTCAGTGCGTAGTAGGTCAGGTCGCTGTTAGACGAAAGACTCATCTTTTCCATCAGACGGGTGCGATAGGTGCTCACGGTCTTGACGCTCAGCGACAGCTCCTTGGCGATGTCGCCCGCCGTCTCGCCCTTGGCGAGTTTGAGGAACACCTGGAACTCGCGTTCCGATAGCTGCTCATGAGCCGCGACACCATCCTTGCGATTGAGCTGCTGGGCCAGCAGCTGGGCCACGGCCGGAGAGATGTAGCGCCGACCCAGCGAAATCGTGCGGATCGCGTTGACGATCTCCATCGGCTCGCATTCCTTGTTCAGATAGCCGCTGGCACCCTGCCGGATGAGGTTGAGCGCATAGTGCTCTTCAGGATAGCCCGACAGGATCAGGATGCCCACGTCCGGCGCCTTGGCCCGGATCATGGCGAGTGCGTCGATGCCGCTTTGCCCCGGCATGGACAGGTCCATCACCAGGACGTCGATCTCGGTCGTCCTGACCAGGTCGATCGCCTCGCGCCCGCTTGCCGCTTCACCGACGACCCGCAGATCGACTTGCTCGCCGAAAAACTGGCGCAGGCCCGACCTCACGATGGCGTGGTCATCCACGATGCCGACTCTGATCATTTCTTTTCTCCTTCGATGTCCGGGTCAAGGCTCATTGTGCCTATTCCTGCTTAAAAAAGGGCCACTTAGTCCCATGTTAGTCAGCCGATCCTTGCGCAACGAGAGGAACCAAGCATGTCCTTGACGCGTTTGCTGCCGCTGCCCAGATTGGCGATCAGCCTGATTCTGGCGGTTGTGGCTGCCTGCGTACTGATTGGCATCAACGAGACGGGCTACCTGCAATCGACCGTGGCCCTGGACGACATCGCCGAGGCTTCGCGCACCCGGGGCGCACTCAATCGCCTGTTGCAGCATGTCCTGGACGCCGAGACCGGCTCGCGCGGTTACCTGCTCACGGGCGACCCGCGCTACCTCGAGCCGTACGACAGCGCGGTGGCCGAGATCGGGCAGAACCTCGATGCCCTGCGCAAGGTCTACGCGCCCGACTCACCCGAGTACAGCACCCTGGGGCTGCTGACGCGCAATGTGCAGCGCAAGCTGGCCGAGATGGATCTGTCGGTGCGCATGCGCAAGCAAGGCAACGAGGACACCTGGAAATTCGTCCTCATGACCGACGTCGGCAAGGAACACATGGACGCCATCCGGGAGCAGGCCGCCAGGCTCATCAATGCATCCACGGCCCACATGGAAGTCAGTCAGGTGCAGGTGCACAACTCCCTGCTCTTTTCCCGCATCGGGATCGCCACTGTCACGCTGGCTGGCCTGTTTGCGTTCTATCTCTATTTGCGCCAGACCACAGCGCTCAAGCTGGCTGGGGAGCGCGAGCAGCTGGCGCTGCAGCAGGAGCGCGACCTGCTTGAGCGCCAGGTGCGCGAGCGCACTGCCAGCCTGGCCGAGCTGGCCACCCACCTGCAGCAGGTGCGGGAGGACGAGCGCGGTCACCTTGCGCGGGAACTGCACGATGAGCTTGGCGCCCTGCTGACGGCCGCCAAGCTGGATGTTGCGCGACTCAAGCCGCGGCTCGGGGCGCCAACGCCTGAAGTCGCCGAGCGCCTTTAGCACCTGGTCGAGACGCTCAACAGCGGCATCGCCCTGAAACGCCGAATCGTCGAGGACCTGCGGCCATCGTCACTGTCCAACCTCGGGCTCACTGCCTCGCTGGAGATCCTGGCGCGTGAATTTTCCGAACGCTCGGGAATTGAAATCACCAGCAGCCTCGAAGACGCCCAACTGGACGAATCCGGCCAGCTCACCGTCTACCGGCTGGTACAGGAATCCTTGACCAATGTCAGCAAGCATGCGCAGGCCAG
>JANYAN010000464.1 GCA_025361305.1 Burkholderiales bacterium | reverse complement strand
TCAGTACTGCCAGGCTCGATGCCAGCGGATTCAGCATCAGCTGATCGACTTCAAGGCCACAGCGCCGCACGCACTTGATGATGTTCTCGGCAGCACTTTGCGCTCCGGTGACGATGTGCACCTTGGCTTCGAGCCGGATGCCGCTCATGCCGATAGGCTCGCGCACGTCCTGGCCGTCGATGACGAACTCCTGCGGCTCGACCAGCAGCAGGCGCTGGTCGGTCGAGATGTTGATGGCGCGCGCGGTTTCCAGCACCCGCGCCACATCGGTCGGCGTCACTTCCTTGTCCTTGATGGCCACCATGCCGCTGGAATTGATGCCGCGGATGTGACTGCCGGTGATGCCGGTGTACACGCGGGTGATCTTGCAGTCGGCCATCAGCTCGGCTTCTTTCAGGGCCTGCTGGATGCTCTGCACCGTCGCGTCGATGTTCACCACCACGCCACGCTTGAGGCCGTTGGACGGCGCCACACCCAGGCCCGCAAGCTTGAGTTCGCCGCCGGCCAGGACCTCGGCCACTACCGCCATCACCTTGGCGGTGCCGATGTCCAGGCCGACAACCAAGTCCTTGTATTCTTTTGCCATGTACTTGCCTCGTCAGCTTTCTCTTTACTTCTTGTGCGCATCCGCACCGACGGTGCTGACGCCCTTGAGCCGTACCGCATAGCCGTCGCCGTGCCGCAGGTCGGCTGACAGCAGGGCCTGTGCCTGGCGCCCGTACCGCGCCGTCACCTGGGTCAGGGTCTGCACGAAACGCTGGGTACGCGCCACGATCTCCTGGGGCGTGCCCCGGCCCAGTTCCACGACGGCTCCGGTATCCAGTTCCACGTCCCAGCTGCCCCGGCTCGACAACGAAAGCTGCTCCACAATGAGATCCAGGGGTTCGAACATTGGCTTGAGCGTCCGGTACATGGCCAGCACTTGCGCGCAGTCGCCGTCCGGCCCGGACAGGCGCGGCAGGTCTTGCGGCTCGACATCGCCCACGTTGGCCTCGAACACCTCGCCAAAGCTGTTGACCATCCGCGCGTCTGACTCGGGGCCCCACAGGGCCACGGCCTGGTGTTCCTGCAGCTGCACCCGCAATCGATCAGGAAATTCGCGGCGCACGACGGCCCGGCGGACCCACGGCACGGCCTCGAACGCATTGCGCACCGTCGCCAGATTGACCGTGAAGAAATTGCCCGTCAGCCTGGGCGCCACGTTGGCGCGCAACGTCACGGCGCTGTTGTGGGCGACGTCGCCCTGAACGGTGATGCCGGCAACCGCGAAGGCCGGATGACGCAATACCCACCACATTCCAGCGACCACCAACAGCACGATGAAGGCGGCGTACAACATCGACGCCGTGAAATTCATCAGACGGACGTCGAACGGATGCGGCATGCCTGGATTCATTGCGTCGCCTCCTGCGGCCCGTGTTCCAGTCCGGCCGAGGCCAGCAGGCGCACGCACAGCTCTTCGTAGCTGATGCCAGCGGCGCGCGCCGACATGGGCACCAATGAATGTCCCGTCATGCCCGGCGACGTGTTCAGC
This sequence comes from Burkholderiales bacterium, assembly GCA_025361305.1. Taxonomy (GTDB): domain Bacteria; phylum Pseudomonadota; class Gammaproteobacteria; order Burkholderiales; family Burkholderiaceae_C; genus Ramlibacter. Next base: position 7,961 of record JANYAN010000464.1, on the reverse strand, counting down.
TCCAGCAGCCAGGGCTTGCGCGTGGCGGCATCGATCATCACGTCCACGCGTCCCCAGCCGCGGCAGCCCAGCACACGATAGGCCCTGAGCGCGATCTCCTGGATCGATTCCTCTTCACCTGGCGGCAGGCCGCACGGCACCAGGTATTTGGTGTCGTCGGTGAAATACTTGTTCTGGTAGTCGTAGTTGCCCTCGGGTGCCACGATGCGGATCACCGGCAGCGCTCTGGCATCGTCACCCGAGCCCAGCACCGGGCATGTCACCTCGTCCCCGGCGATGAACTGCTCGCACAGCACATCCGCATCCAGCGCAGCAGCCTGGTCGACGGCACCGGCCATGTCCGAGTAGCCCAGCACCTTGGCCACGCCGATCGACGAGCCCTCGCGCGCCGGCTTGACGATCAGGGGCAGCCCCAGGTCATCCGGGACGGCCCGCACCTGTTCGCGGGTAAACGTACCGCGCCGCAGCAGCGTGTATCGTGGCGTCGGCAGGCCCTCGGCAAGCCACACCCGCTTGGTCATGACCTTGTCGATCGAGATGCTCGAGGCCATCACGCCCGACCCGGTATACGGAATGCCCAGCAACTCCAGGGCCCCTTGAACGGTTCCGTCCTCACCAAAACGGCCATGCAGGGCGATGAAACAGCGCTTGAACCCCTTCATCTTGAGTTCGGACAGGTCGCGCTCGGCAGGATCGAACGCGTGGGCGTCGACGCCGCGCGACTGCAACGCCTTGAGCACACCGCTGCCCGACATGAGCGAGACTTCGCGTTCGGCCGAGCGACCGCCCATCAGGACGGCCACCTTGCCGAAGGCCGCAAGCGACGACTTGTCCTGGCCGGCCGTCATGCGCCGCCTCGCATCTCGACCAGCCTGGCCGGCACGCCGCCTATCGAGCCGGCACCCATGCACATGACCACGTCGCCGCCTCGCGCCAGGTCCATGATGGCGTCAGGCATGGCAGCGATGTCGTCGATAAACAGCGGCTCTACCTTGCCCGCCACGCGCATGGCGCGTGCCAGGGAGCGGCCGTCGGCCGCCACGATGGGCTCTTCGCCGGCAGGGTAGACCTCGGCCAGCAGCACTGCGTCGGCCTGGCCCAGTACCTTGACGAAGTCCTCGAAGCAATCGCGCGTTCGGGTATAGCGGTGCGGCTGGAAGGCCAGCACCAGGCGTCGGCCGGGGAAGGCGCCGCGCGCCGCGGCCAGCGTCGCAGCCACCTCGACGGGATGGTGGCCATAGTCCTCGATCAGCGTGAACGTGCCGCCCCCGCTGGCCGTGCGTACCGGCAGATCACCGTAACCCTGGAATCGCCGGCCCACTCCGTTGAACTCGGCCAGGGCCTTTCTTACCGCTTCGTCCGGGATGTTCAGCTCGACCGCCACCGCGATGGCCGACAACGCGTTAAGCACGTTGTGGTGTCCAGCCAGATTGAGCACGACGTCCAGGTCGGGCAGGGTGACGCCATTGCGCCTTTGCGCGGTGAAGTGCATCTGCGTGCCCACAGCCCGGATATCGACCGCGCGGACCTGGGCATCCTCGCCAACGCCGTAGCTGGTGACCGGGCATTGCACGTCCGGCACGATCTCGCGTACTGCGGGATCGTCGGTGCAAAGGATCGCCGTGCCGTAGAACGGCATCCGGTGCAGAAACGCGACGAAGGCCGCCTTGAGCCGGTTGAAGTCGTGCCCGTAGGTCTCCATGTGATCGGCGTCGATGTTGGTCACCACCGACATCACCGGCATCAGGTTCAGGAACGACGCATCAGATTCGTCGGCCTCGACCACGATGTAGTCGCCGCCGCCCAGACGCGCGTTCGCGCCCGCGCTGTTGAGCCGCCCGCCGATAACGAACGTCGGATCCAGCCCGCCCTCGGCCAGCACGCTGGCGACCAGGCTGGTCGTGGTGGTCTTGCCGTGCGTGCCGGCAATCGCGATGCCCTGTTTCAGCCGCATCAATTCGGCCAGCATCATCGCCCGCGGCACCACGGGGATCTTGCGCTGGTGTGCGACCACGACCTCTGGATTGTCGGCCTGCACGGCGGTAGACGTGACGACGGCATCGGCGCCTGTCACGTTCGCGGCAGAGTGCCCGACAAAGGTCTGGATCCCCAGCCCCTGAAGGCGACGCAGCGTGGCGCTGTCGGCCAGGTCAGAGCCGGAGATCACGTAGCCCAGGTTGCGCAGCACTTCGGCAATGCCGGACATGCCTGCGCCGCCCACGCCGACAAAATGAATGTGCTTGATCGCGTGCTTCATGTTCGCACCAGTTCCTCGCAAGCGGCCACCAGCAGCGCCGTGGCACCGGTCTTGGCCATGGCCCTGGCCTTGGCGGCCCGGGCGAGCAATTCAGTCCGCTCTGTTTTTTGTAGCAAATCGGCCAGCCACTGGGGCGTGAGGCCACTTTGCGGCACCAGCCAGCCGCCACCGGCATCGACCAGGAACCGCGCGTTGGATGTCTGGTGGTCGTCGACCGCATGTGGAAACGGCACGAAAACGGCTGCGGCGCCTACGGCGGCGATCTCCGTCACGGTGCTGGCCCCGGCGCGACAGACAATCAGGTCCGCTTCGGCAAAGGCCTGGGCCGTGTCGTCGATGAATGGCGTCAGCTCGGCATCGACCCCGGCCGCTGCATAGCTGGCCCGCAGTTCGTCGATCTGCCTGGCGCCGCTCTGGTGGGCGACAAGCGGGCGGCGTTGCGGTGGAATCAGCGCCAGGGCCTGCGGCACGATGTCGTTGAGCGCCTTGGCTCCAAGGCTGCCACCGACCACCAGCAGCTTCAATGGCCCGCTGCGCCCCGCAAAGCGCTCGGCGGGGCCGGGCTGCTGCAGGAATGGCGCGCGCAGCGGATTGCCTATCCACTGCGCCTTCTTCAGCACGTTCGGGAAGGCGGTGAAGACCCGGTCGGCCAGGCCGGAAAGAATCCTGTTGGCCATGCCAGCCACCGAATTCTGTTCGTGCAGTACCAGCGGTCGGCCGAGCAGACTGCCCATCAGGCCGCCGGGGAACGTGATGTAGCCGCCCAGCCCGATCACCACATCGGGCCGGACCCGGCGCACGACGCGAAGGCTCTGCCAGAAGGCCCGCAGCAGGCGAAGCGGAAGCAGGGCCAGGGTCATGAATCCCTTGCCGCGTACGCCCGAGAAATCAATGCTCTCGAACGCGAAGCCCTGCGGCGGCACCAACCGGCTCTCCATGCTGTCCGGGCCGCCCAGCCAATGCACGCGCCACGCGCCCTGGCGCAGCGCCTCGGCCACGGCCAGGCCAGGGAAGATGTGCCCGCCCGTGCCCCCAGCCATGACCAATGCACACTTAGTCATGGCCTCCCCCCACGCATCAGCAACTTGTTCTCGCAATCGATGCGCAGCACCACGGCAACGGCCACCAGGTTCATCAGGATGGCCGAGCCGCCGAAGCTCATGAAGGGCAGTGTCAGGCCCTTGGTGGGCAGTGCGCCCAGGTTCACACCCATGTTGATGAAGGCCTGGAATCCAATCCAGATGCCCACGCCCTGTGCCACCAGACCGGCAAACACGCGGTCCAGGGCGATCGCCTGACGGCCAATGTGCATCATGCGCCGGGTCATCCACAGAAACGCGCCGATGACGCAGAGAACGCCAACCAGGCCGAACTCCTCGCCGATCACCGCCATCAGGAAATCGGTATGGGCCTCGGGCAGCCAATGCAGCTTTTCCACGCTGCCGCCCAGACCCACACCGAAGATCTCGCCACGCCCGATCGCGATCAGCGAGTGCGACAGCTGGTAGCCCTTGCCCAGCGAGTACTTCTCGCTCCAGGGATCGAGGTAGGCGAAGATGCGCTCGCGTCGCCAGTCCGACAGGGCGATCATCAGCATGAATGCCACTGTGATGACGCCGGCGATCAGGAAAAACATGCGCGCATTGACGCCGCCCAGGAAGAGGATCCCCATGGCGATCACCGCAATCACCATGAAAGCACCCATGTCGGGCTCGGCCAGCAGCAGCAGACCCACGACGGCGATGGCGGCTGCCATGGGAAGAACCGCACGGAAGAAATGTTCCTTCACGTCCATCTTGCGCACCATGTAATTGGCGGCATACAGCAGTACCCCGAGCTTGGCCAATTCCGAGGGTTGAAAGCCCATGAAACCCAGCGAGATCCAGCGCCGTGCACCGTTGACCACCAGACCCACATGGGGGACCAGCACCGCGATCAGAAGCAGCAGCGATGCCACGAACAGCCAGGGCGCCGATCTTTGCCACGAAGTCATGGGAATCTGGAAGGCCAGCAACGCGACAGCAAACGCAAGCATGAGTGAAATCGCATGCCGGGTAAGGAAATACATCTGCCCGTAACGTGCAAATCTGGGGTTGTCCGGCATCGCGATCGAAGCCGAATAGACCATGACAAGTCCGAAGGCACACAGGGCAACTGTCACCCAGAGCAACGCCTGATCGAAGCCTTGCACCGACGTCGCCGCGGCCGCGCGTGCATTGGTACGTCCGAGCACTGGCACAGCGACAAACTCGGACCGTCGGCCCAGCCAACCGGCAACGCGATTTGCCATCACGCTCATTGGTCAACCTCCGCCCGGCGGGCTGCGGTGCCATAAGCCTTCGGAGCGGCCGGGCGGCTCATGCACTCGCCTCCAGGTCGACGCCGGATTCGCGCGCCAGCGCGAGCACTGCATCGCGGAACACCTGCGCTCGGTGCGGGTAGTTCCTGAACATGTCGAAGCTGGCACAGGCCGGCGACATCAGCACGGCGTCGCCCGCATGGGCTTGCTGCGTTGCCAGCGTGACTGCTTGCTCCATGGAGTCGGCGTCCAGCAGGCTCACGCGGGTGCCCTCCAGCACGCGACGGATCCTGGGGCCGTCGCGGCCGATCAACACAGCGGCACGTGCATGCCGCAACACCGGCGCGGCCAGCGGTGAAAAGTCCTGGCCCTTGCCATCGCCGCCCAGGATCACCACAACCTTGCGCTCGGCGCCCAGGCCCTGGAGCGCCGCGACGGTCGCCCCGACGTTGGTACCCTTGCTGTCGTCGAAGTACTCGACCTGGTTGACGATACCCACCGGCTCCACCCGGTGCGGCTCGCCCCGGTACTCGCGCAGTCCGTACAGCATCGGGCCGAGCGGGCAGCCCGCGGCCCCCGCCAGGGCCAGCGCGGCCAACGCATTGACAGCGTTGTGTCGGCCCCGTATGCGCAATGCGTCGGCCGGCATCAGGCGCTGGACGTGCAACTCTTCCTGGGCGCTCTTGCCCTTGCGCGTTTCGTCGGCCGGCAAGGCACGAACCAGCCAGGCCATTCCGTTCACAACCTCGATACCGAAATCACCACTACGTAAGGGAAGGTCGGCACCGAATGTGAGGTACTCGCGCTGCTCGAACTTGCCACCCCTCTGCCGCACCGGTGGCGGTAGCATCGCCATCACCAGTGCGTCTTCCCGGTTAAGGATCAACACCGAGCGCTGCCCGAAGATGCGCGCCTTGGCAGCGGCATAGGCCTGCATGTTGCCGTGCCAGTCCAGGTGGTCCTGCGTGACATTGAGTACGGCGGCTGCCGTCGGCTCGAAGCTGCCTGCGGCTTCCAGCTGAAAACTGGACAGTTCGATTGCCCATACCTGAGGCAGCGCATCGGCGTCGAGCGCGGCGGCCAGCGAATCGAGCAGTGTCGGGCCGATGTTGCCCGCCACCGCGGCGCTCAGGCCCGCGCGCTCGACCAGCTGACCTGCCAGGGCGGTGACCGTGGTCTTGCCATTGGTGCCGGTAATAGCGAGCACTTTGGGCGCGTAGCCCTGGATCACCTTGAGCCCTTCGAGTGCCGCGCTGAAGAGATTGAGCTCGCCGCCCACTGCAGTGCCCGCGGCACGCGCGGCCGCAAGCAGCTCGTGGACCTGCGCCGGCGCCAGGCCGGGGCTGCGGAACACAGCTGTGAATGGGCGCGTTTGCAGCAAGCCGGCGTCCAGCGGACCGCTGACAAACACCGCGCCGGGCAGTTGCCCACGCAGCGCATCGAGCTGCGGCGGCGCCTCCCGGGTATCGGCCACCGTAACCTGCGCGCCCTGGCGCACGCACCAGCGTGCCATGGCCAGCCCGGAGTCCCCCAGGCCCAGGATCAGAACGTGTTGGTCTGTCAGCAGATTCACGTCCTACCTCAGCTTCAGGGTGGACAGGCCCACCAGGCACAGCAGCATGGTGATGATCCAGAAGCGCACGACGACTTGCGTTTCCTTCCAGCCGCTCTTCTCGAAATGGTGATGCAGGGGCGCCATCTTCAGGATGCGCCGGCCCTGACCGTACTTCTTCTTCGTGTACTTGAAATACATCACCTGGCCCATCACGGACAGTGCCTCGACCACGAAGATGCCCCCCATGATCGCCAGCACGATCTCCTGGCGCACGATCACGGCGATGGTGCCGAGCGCGCCGCCGAGCGCGAGCGCGCCCACGTCGCCCATGAACACCTGCGCCGGGTAGGCGTTGAACCACAGAAAGGCCAGGCCCGCACCGGCCATCGCGGCGCAGAAGATCATCAGCTCGCCGGCGCCGGGGATGTAGGGCAACAGCAGGTGGTTGGCGAACACCGAGCTGCCGGTCACGTAGGCAAAAATGCCGAGCACCGAGCCGACCATCACCACCGGCATGATCGCCAGCCCATCGAGGCCGTCGGTCAGGTTCACCGCATTGCTCGAGCCGACGATCACCAGGTAGGACAGCGCAATGAAGCCGAACACGCCGAGCGGGTAGCTCACGGTCTTGAAGAACGGCACCATCAGGTCGGCCTTGGGCGGCAGCGCGTTGGAAAAACCGCTCTGCACCCAGCGCACGAACAGTTCGAGCACGCGCAGATTGGAGGTTTCCGAGACGCTGAAGGCGAGGTAGAGCGCGGCGACGAGACCGATCACCGACTGCCAGAAATACTTCTCGCGCGAGCGCATGCCCTCGGGGTTCTTGTCCACCACCTTGCGCCAGTCGTCGACCCAGCCGATCGCGCCGAAGCCGAAGGTGACAATCATCACGATCCACACGAAGCGGTTGCTCCAGTCGAACCACAGCAGGGTGGAGATCGCGATGGCCAGCAGGATGAGCAAGCCGCCCATGGTGGGCGTGCCCTGCTTGACCATGTGCTCGGGCACGCCGTAGATGCGGATCGGCTGGCCGATCTTGAGTTCGGTCAGGCGCTTGATGACGAAGGGCCCGAGCGCCAGCCCGATGAGCAGCGCGGTCATCGCCGCCATCACGGCGCGAAAGGTGATGTACTGGAACACGCGCAGCGCGCCGAGCTGCTCGGGGTAGAGTTCGTGCAGCCACTGGGCCAGGCTAATGAGCATGTGGGGCCTCCCCGTGTGAGTCGCTGTCGGCGACGCGCGTGGTGTCGCGCTTCGAGTTGTTCGTGGCTTCGCCCGGCGCTGCGCCGGTCGCGTCACCGCCGGCCTGCAAGGCGGCCACCACCTGTTCCATCTTCATGAAACGCGAACCCTTGACGACGATCGCCGCGGCCTCGGGCGCCTGGCCCAGTGCCGCCACCAGCTCGGCGGTGTCGGCGAAGCCGCGCGCCGATGCGCCGAAGGCCGCCGCGCTGGCGGCGCTGGCCGCGCCCGCCGTCCACAGCACGTCGATGCCGCGCGTCTTGGCATAGGCGCCGACCTCGGCGTGAAAGGCCGGCCCCTGGTCGCCCACCTCGCCCATGTCGCCGAGCACCAGCCAGCGCGGCGCGGGCAAGGTGGCGAGCACGTCGATGGCCGCGCGCACCGAGTCGGGGTTGGCGTTGTAGCTGTCGTCGATGAGCGTCACTGCGCGACCACCGCGCTGCAAGGCCTTCACCTGCGAGCGGCCCTTGACCGGCTCGAAAGCCTCGAGGCCGCGCGCCACCGCCGCCAGCGGGCAGCCCGCGGCCAGCGCACAGGCGGTGGCCGCGAGCGCGTTCTTCACGTTGTGCCAGCCGGCCACGCGGAGCGCGATCGCCGTGGCGCCGGCC
>JANYAN010000440.1 GCA_025361305.1 Burkholderiales bacterium | reverse complement strand
CCCAGCCCCGCCAGTAGGCCGGCCAGCGTGCCGATCACACCTATTGCCGCACCCTGCACCACGAAAATTCCCATGATGCTGGCCGGGCTGGCGCCCAGCGTGCGCAAGATGGCGATGTCGGCGCGCTTGTCGGTCACCGTCATCACCAGCGTACTGACCAGGTTGAATGCAGCCACGGCCACGATCAATGTCAGGATGATGAACATCATTCTTTTTTCCAGTTGCACCGCGGCAAACCAGGTGCGGTTCTGCCGCGTCCAGTCGCGGATCTGGAAATCGCCCGTCAGTGTCGCTTCAAGTTCGGCGGCGACTTCGCGTGCCTTGTTCAGGTCGCGCAGCTTCAGGCGGATGCCGGTCGGGCCTTCGAGGCGGAAGATGCGCGCCGCGTCGTCCTGGTGCAGCAAAACCAAGCCGCTGTCGTATTCGAAGTGACCGGAGTCGAAGGTGCCGACCACGGTCATCTGCTTCAGGCGCGGGACGATCCCCGCCGGCGTGACCTGGCCGCTGGGCGCGATCAGCGTCACCGGGTCTCCCTCGCGCACGCCCAGGTTGCGAGCCAGTTCGGCGCCCAGCACGATGCCGAACTGCCCGGGCACCAGCTTCCTGAGCACGGTGTCCTTCATCATCGCCGCCATGTCGGTGACTTCAGGTTCGCGCGCCGGGTCAATGCCGCGTACGATGGTGCCGCGCATGTCTTCACCGCGCGCCAGCAGCGCCTGGGCCGAAATGAACGGCGCCGCGCCGATCACCTCGGGATTGCGCCGGGCTTCGGCCAGCGTGCGGTTCGGGTCGGCCAGCGCGTTGCCGCCGGCCCCGTAGATCTCGATGTGGGAGACAACCCCCAGCATCCGGTCGCGCACTTCCCTCTGGAAGCCATTCATCACCGACAGCACGACGATCAACGCCGCCACGCCCAGCGAGATTCCGAGCATGGAAACGCCAGAGATGAATGAGATGAAGCCGTTGCGCCGGGTGGAGCGGCCGGCGCGGGTGTAGCGCCAGCCCAGGGCCAGTTCGTAGGGGATTCGCATGGATGCGGGTTGTTACAGGCTGGTGATTGTGGCATCCCGGACAATAGGGACCATGTCGGACAGCGTCCACTTGTTGATTCCCTTCGCTTCGTCGAGCCATCCCGGTTGCGAACAACCGCGTCAGGCGTTGAACCTGCCACACCTCGAAAGGCTGCTGGCGCGACTGACCCCGGTGCGCACCGACATGGGCGAAGTCACCAGCCTGTCGACTCCCCACGAACGCGCGCTGGCCCGCGAATACGGGCTGGACGGCCCCGACGGCTGCATCCCGTGGGCGGCATGGCAGGTGCAGCAGAGCGGCCGGGACCCCGGCAATGACGCCTGGGCCTGGGTGACGCCTTGCCACTGGCAGGTGGCGAGCGATCACATCGTCATGGGGCACCCACAGCAGTTGGGTCTGGATGGGGCCGATTCACAGGCGCTGCTGGCAGCCATGAAGCCCTATTTCGAACAGGACGGCATCACACTCGAATACCACGCGCCCACGTTGTGGCTGGCGCGCAGCGAGGTGTTCCGGGGCCTGGCAACGGCCTCACTGGACAGGGTCCAGGGCCGGCCGCTGGACGACTGGATGCTGCGCACGCCGCAGACCGCGCCGCTGCGTCGGCTGCAGCAGGAAATGCAGATGCTGCTCTACACCCATGCCGTGCATGACGAGCGGGTGCGGGGCGGGCAGCTGCCTGTCAATTCGTTCTGGATCAGCGGGACAGGTGCGCTGCCCGAGCCGCGCCCATCGGCTCCGCCTGCCGGATTGCAGGTGACGCACTACCTGCACGATGCTGCCGTGCTGGACGACTGGCCGGCCTGGACGGCAGCCTGGCAACAGGTGGACGGCCTGGATTGCGCGCGCCTGTGCGCGGCGCTGGCCCAGGGCCAGTCGGTTAGCCTGACGCTGTGCGGCGAACGTGCCGCGCAGACCTGGTCGAACGCTCCGGGCGGCCTGCTGCGCCGGCTGACCGCCGTATTTGGCGGCAGGCGCGCCGCCGGCGTGCTGGCCGCACTATGAAGATCGTCGAGCGCGATATCCCGCCGCGCGCCGCCTGGGCTTTGGAGCAGGCGGGTGTCCACCCGCTGCTGGCGCAGTTGTATGCGGCACGCGGGGTGCTCGCGCCCGACGAACTGAATGACGGCCTGGCGCGCCTGCTTCCGCCGACGGGATTGAAAGGCGCGCTAGCGGGCGCGGTGCTGCTGGCCGACTCCATCGCGGCAGACCGGCGCCTGTGTATCGTGGCCGACTACGATTGCGACGGCGCAACCGCCTGCGCGGTCGCCGTGCGGGGCCTGCGTCTGTTGGGGGCGCGCCACGTCGACTATCTGGTACCCGATCGGGTGATCGACGGCTACGGCCTTACACCGCCCATCGCGCAGCGTGTCAAGGACAGCGGGGCCGACATCCTGATCACGGTGGACAACGGCATCGCCAGCGTCGAGGGCGTCGCGCGCGCCAATGCGCTGGGGCTACAAGTGCTGGTGACAGACCATCACCTTCCAGGCGCGCAACTGCCCGATGCAGCTGTCATCGTCAACCCCAACCAGCCGGGCTGCGGCTTCGAGAGCAAGTCGATCGCCGGCGTCGGCGTGATGTTCTACCTGCTGCTGGCGCTGCGCGCGGAACTGCGCCGGCGCGGTGCCTACTCCGAACAGGGCCAGCCCAAGCTCGATGCGCTGTTGCCCCTGGTAGCGCTGGGCACCGTGGCTGACGTGGTCAAGCTCGATGCCAACAATCGCCGGCTGGTGGCCCAGGGCCTCAAGCGCATCCGAGCCGGCACCATGCCCCCCGGAGTGGCTAGCCTTTTCGCGGTGGCGGCGCGCAAGACCCAGACCGCGACCACATTCGATTTCGGCTTTGCACTGGGCCCGCGAATCAACGCCGCCGGCCGACTGTCTGACATGAGGCTGGGCATTGAGTGCCTGCTGACCGACGATGCGTCGCGCGCCGACGAATTGGCGCGCATGCTGGATGCGATCAATCGCGAGCGCCGAGAGATCGAGGGCGGCATGCGCGACCAGGCCATGGAGATCGCGCAGGCATTGTTCGAAGAAGGCGAGGAGCCGCCCGCGGCGATCTGTGTCTTCGATCCTGATTTCCACGAGGGTGTGGTTGGCATCGTGGCCTCGCGCATCAAGGACCGGCTGCACCGGCCGACCTTTGTTTTCGCGGCCAGCCAGGCCAACGGCCGCGAACACGAACTCAAGGGCTCAGGGCGCTCGATTCCCGGATTTCACCTGCGCGACGCGCTCGACCTGGTGACCAAGCGCCATCCCCAGGTACTGCTGCGTTTCGGCGGTCACGCGATGGCTGCCGGCTGCACGATCGCCGAAGAGAACCTGCCACTGTTCGAGCAGGCGCTGGAGCAGGTGGCGCGCGAATGGCTTGATGCCGCCACCCTGATGCGCCGCTTGCAGACCGACGGGCCGCTGGCGCCCCGGTACCGGCGAGCCGACCTGGTGGACACGCTGCACCACGAAGTGTGGGGCCAGGGCTTTGCGCCGCCGGTATTCAGCGAGGAAGTGGAAGTGGTTTCGCAGCGGCTGGTGGCCGACAAGCACCTGGCGCTCAAGCTGCGCCACCAGGGCCAGGCCGTGGATGGCATCTGGTTCGGCCATACCGACCCACTGCCGGCACGGGTGAAGCTGGCTTTCCGGCTCGATGCCGACGAATGGCAGGGCGTGCGGCGCGTGCGCTTCCTGGTCGAGGGCGCAGAGCTTTAAGGCCAGGGCGGCGGGCTCAGGAGTGCGACGCCATGGCCGCCACTCGCCAGCTTTCGAAGTAGGCCGACAGGCGCCGAGAGACTTCGCGCAACTCGGCATCGCCCAGCGTACGGCCAAGTGCCAGCTGCCACTTGGCGTAGTGGCGGTCGCCCAGCATCAGATCGGCGCTGACGCAGCAGCCATGGCCGGCCATCAGCAGCGTGAACATTGCCAGCAAGGTCGTGGGGCAGTAGTGCTCGGTCGACGTCTCGTCGACGCCTGCGGGGCGCACCACTGGAGGGAATGCTGTGGTCTGGTTCATGGGGCTATCCGTTCGGGTGCCAAAGGATTCCATGCCGATCACCGGCTGACAATCGTTGCAGTCTTGTCGCTCACGTCGGCCAGGTACGCGTTTTGCACCATCGTTTCGCCGTGCACAGGTGCCACGCTGACGGTGCAACTGGACAGGGTTGCCTTGGGCGTGTACTGCATGCAGTCGACAATGGCCATGCGCCGCACCTGCAAATTCGCATCACGCAGCTGGGCCTTGTTGACCTGGCCGTTGCACAGCAGGTAGAACGCCACCAGTTGGCCCAGCACCAGCGCACCGACAACCGCCCACAGCAGCCGCTCGCGCGGCGTGGTGGCGAAGCTTTCGATCATCGGGTACTGCATGGCGGGCTCCTGGAAAGATGAATTGATAGTAAAAAGCGGGACGGTTCGCGTCAGCCCGCGAGCGCCGCGTCGCGGTGTAGGACAAAATCGCACCCGTTTCGCCGAACCGCCAGACCTGCCCATGACCGCCTTGCTCGACGCTTCGCAAACCGCCAGCCACCTGCCCTACCAGGCGCTGGTGGACGCCCTCGCATCGCTGCTGGCAGACCCCTGCGTGCGGGTGCCCCAGCGGCTGGTGCAGGCCATGCCGGGCGGCGGCAGCCTGTTCGTGATGCCTGCGCTGGACAGCCGGGTCGCCATCACCAAGCTGATCACGTTCACCCCCGCCAACGCTGGCACGGGTCGGCCCACGATCCAGGGCGATGTGGTGGTGTTCGACGTCGCCACCGGCCAGCGGCTGCTGGTGCTCGATGGCCCCACGGTCACCGCGCGTCGCACCGCTGCCGTGTCGTTGCTGGCAGCGCAACGCCTTGCGCCGAAGCCCGAGGGGCCGCTGCTGATCGTAGGCGCGGGCGCCCAAGGGCTCGCGCATCTGGAAGCCTTTTCCCAGGGCCTGCCGATCCGCGAGGTGAGGATTGCGTCGCGCAGCGCGGCAAGCGCACAGGCGCTGGCCGCCCATGCCGTGTCACTTGGTCTGGCGGCCAGCGTGGTCGACGACGCCGATGTGGCGCTGGCCGATTGCCCGCTGGCTGTCATCTGCACGCCGGCCAATGCCGTGGTGTTGCACGGTCCGTTGCGTCCGGACGGGTTTGTCGTGGCGGTCGGCGCCTTTACGCCAGCCATGGTGGAACTCGATCCCGCAATGTGCCGGCATATCGCGCTGGCCGGCACGGTGGTACTGGACACACCCGAAGCCCAGCACGAGGCCGGTGACCTGATTCAGGCGGGGCTGGACCTGTCGGGTCTGGCAAGCCTGCGCGAGGTCGTCAGCGGTGAGGCCGCGTCAGTGCGCGGACCGGTGCTTTTCAAGAGCTGCGGCTGGGCCGGCTGGGACCTGGCCGCAGCCCGGTGCGCTCTCAGGCCTTCGGCAAAGTGACACCGCGCTGGCCCTGGTATTTGCCGCCCCGGTCCTTGTAACTGACCTCGCACACCTCGTCGCTCTCGAAGAACAGCACCTGGGCGCAGCCTTCGCCAGCGTAAATCTTGGCTGGCAGCGGCGTGGTGTTGGAAAACTCCAGCGTGACGAAGCCCTCCCACTCGGGCTCGAACGGCGTGACGTTGACAATAATGCCGCAGCGCGCATACGTCGATTTTCCCAGGCAAATCGTCAGCACATTGCGCGGAATGCGGAAGTACTCAAGCGTGCGCGCCAGCGCAAAGCTGTTGGGCGGGATGATGCAGGAGTCTCCGTGGAAATCGACGAAACTTTTCTCGTCGAAATTCTTGGGGTCCACCACCGTGCTGTGGATGTTGGTGAAAACCTTGAATTCCGGGGCACAGCGGATGTCGTATCCGTAGCTGGAAGTGCCATAACTGATGATCCGGTTGCCGTTCTGCTCGCGGATCTGGCCCGGCTCGAACGGTTCGATCATGCCGTGCTGCTGCGCCATGCGCCGGATCCACTTGTCGCTCTTGATGCTCATTGCAATCGCTCCTGACCACCATTGTAGGCACCGGTCTCACACTGCGGCCGCAGGAGGAATGCCTCATGCGGGACAATGAGCGCAACTTGGGAAAACGCATGAAGCATCGCCCCGGATTGGTGTCATTCGAAGGCTGGCGAGCAACTAGCCGCTTAAGTGCCGAACAGAAACTGACACTTGCACTAGCGTGCGGCGATCATCGTGCGCTCGACCACCCGGTCGTCTCCCAGGACGATGTACGAGAACAGCAACTCGTCCAGGCTGGCGGCATGCGCCACCTTGCGCGACAGCAGGGGCATCGCACCCGGGTTGAGGATCACGAAATCGGCCTCGCAGCCGCGCTGCAGATTGCCAACCACACCCTCCAGGCCGAGCGCATGCGCTGCGCCAGCCGTGTGTTGCCACCACAGGTCTTGCGGCGAAAGAGACACACCGGGCTTGGTCTGGCCCTCGCGCCCGACGTAGTACGCCGCCAGCATGGTGTGGAAGGGGCTGAAGCTGGTGCCCCCACCCACGTCGCTGGCCAGACCGAACTTGAAGCCAACGCGCTGCGCGCCCTCGTAGTCGAAAAAGCCGCTGCCCAGGAACAGATTGCTGGTCGGGCTCACGGCTGCCGCGGCACCGGTGGCGCGCATCAGCGCCCTGTCCTCGTCGTCGAAATGGATGCAGTGCGCGTAGACCGAGCGCTCGCGCATCAGTCCGAAATCGTCGTAGATGGCCAGGTAGCTGCGCGACTGCGGAAACAGCTCTCGCGCCCAGCGGATCTCGTCCTTGTTCTCGGCAACATGCGACTGGATCCACACGTCGGGGTATCTGGCGGCAAGCTCCCCGGCGCCCCGCAACTGGGCCTGGCTGCAGCTGGGCGCGAACCGGGGCGTTATTGCATAGCCCAACCGGTCGCGGTTGTGCCACTTGCGGATAAGCGCCTCGGTGTCGACAAGGGATTGCTCGGTCTGGTCGCGCACGCCATCGGGCGAGTGGCTGTCCTGCAGCACCTTGCCCGCGGTCATGCGCAGGCCGCGCGCCTGCGCCAGTTCCATGAAGGCATCGACCGACTGCGGGTGCGAGGTGGCGAAGGCCAGAGCCGTAGTGACGCCGTTGCGCGAAAGCTCATCCAGGAAAACGGTGGCCACCCCTGCCGCATACGCATGATCGGCGAAGCGGCTCTCGTGCGGAAACGTGTAGTTGTCCAGCCAGGGCAGCAGGCCCGGAGCGGGCGAGCCGATCACGTCGGTCTGCGGATAGTGGATGTGCAAGTCGACGAAGCCCGGCGCTATCAGGCGCCCGGGCAGGTGCTCCACCAGCACGCCAGCGTAATCCGGGGCGAGGCTGGCATACGCGCCAACGGCCCGCACGACCTGCTGGCCACGCGCATCCGGACCGACGACCAGCAGGCCGTCTTCTTCGTAGACCGCGGATCGGTCGTCGGCGAATCGCAGGATCGCGGCACGGTAGGCTTTCATGCCGCCTATTTTGCGACCTTCCCCTGGACCCCCGATACGAGAAAATTCATAGACAGTATTTGCTCGTCCGTCATGGTCTCGCCCTTGGCCAGAACCAGCCGGCCCTGGTTGTCGCTGATCGGCCCCGTGAACGGGTGCAATTTGCCCCTGGCGATATCCTTTTCCCGCGCCAGCACTTCCTCGCGGACCACGCGGGGCACCTTGGGGCCAAAGTCGCCGACGCGGATCATGCCCTCCTTGACGCCGCCCCAGATATTGCCGCTGGTCCAGGTGCCGTCCAGCACGGCGCGGGCACGCCGGGTGTAGTAATCGCCCCAGTGGTGCGTCACAGCGACAATCTGCGCGTCGGGCGCCACCTTGCGCATGTCAGAGTGGTACGCCACAGCCAGCTTGCCGCGCTCCTGGGCGGCCGTCATCACGGCCGATGAACCGGTGTGAAATGCAATCACTTCCACACCCTGGTTGAACAGCGTCATGGCGGCGTCGCGCTCGCGCGAGGGGTCGAACCAGCTGTCCAGCCAGACCACCTTGACCTGGGCACGCGGGTTGACCGAGCGCATGCCCAGCGTAAAGGCGTTGATGCCCTGCAGCACTTCGGGGATCGGGAAACCCGCCACGTAGCCGGCGCTGCCGCTCCTGGCCATGCGTCCGGCGACGATGCCCGCCAGGTAGCGACCCTCGTAATAGCGGGCGTTGGCAGCAGCCACGTTGGCAGCCGTCTTGTAGCCGGTGATGGATTCGAACTTCACCCCTGGGAACTCCTGGGCCACTTTCAGCGTGGCTTCCATGTAGCCGAAGCTGGGAGTGAAGATCAGCCGGTTGCCTTGCCGGGCCAGGTCGCGGATCACACGTTCGGCGTCGGGCCCTTCGGCCACGTTTTCGACGAAACTGGTCTCTACTTTGCTACCCAGCGCGGCCTGGACGGCCTTGCGGCCCTCTTCGTGCTGGTGCACCCAGCCCGCCTCCGTGATCGGGGTGACGTAGACAAAGCCGATCTTCAGCGGGGCCGCGGCCACGGTTTGCGAAAAGGCGGGGGATAAATAACAGGTGCCCGCAAGAGCGAAACAGGCAGCTGCACGTAGCGCAGCGGCGAGGTTTTTATACATGGTAGTCCTCTACATGGCTCCGGATTCGACAAAAAGAAAAGGCCGCCGGGGCGCGACCTTTGCCGGCAATTTTACAGGTCAGGGCACCAGCACCGCCTCGTGCGTCCAGGCCGCCGGCTTGAGCTGCAGCGGCCGGTATTGCACCTGCGCCCATTGCTCCTTCATGTCGCGGTAGCGAGGGCTGAACACCAGGCCACTCTGGCCGGTCTGGTAGATAAAGCGCGATTGCTCCGGGTCGGCCAGGTCGTAGATGGCACGCATGCTGGCAGCATGGCGATTGGCAAAAGGCTGCTTTGCATCGTTGGCCCAGTACTGACCCACGTTCACGGTCCAGGGGTCGCCACCCGTGGGCACGGTCACGTCGAACCATGGTGCCAACGCCCCGACATTGCTGAACGGCCGGTGCGCCGACACGGCCTGGTGCGCCGCGCCCCAGCGCCACTGCGCCACATCGCTACCCTGCGCCTGCGCTAGCCGGTCCAGCGCCCGGCCCAATGCCCTGGACGAGGGTTCTGCGCAGCCGGCGGCACCGCACCAGTAGGCGCCGGCCTTGGGCTCCAGAAGCATCGTCTGCAAACCCAGGCGGAATGTCCGCTTGCCGTACAGGTTCTTGAACTTGTCCTCGCCGATCTTCGGTGCGATCAGGCCGCGCGTCAGCTCGTCCGCCCAGGTGGCGAAAATCAGCGGCGCTGCGCCCTGTACAGCCATGTTGCCGTCGAAGCCCTTGAGTTGCGCCTGTGCCAACGCAGCCAATGCGTGGTCGCTGGCCGTCGCCTGCAGCACCGGAAGCAGCCTGAGTGTGGCTTGCGAGAGAGTGTCGGCCTGAACCTCGCGCAGCGTCTGCACGCTGTGCTTGGCAGTGGCACCAAGCAGCGCCTCGATCCGATCGAAGCGCTCGGGTGTCACCCAATCGGCCCCGATGAAATGCGGGTAGTCGGTGCCGTGGATGCGCTGGTTGGCCGTGGCGTGCCAGCCCTTGGCGTCGATCGCGGCCTGGTCCGCGCGCGGTGTCTGGTCGGCGGGAATCCAGCCGATCCAGTCGTACCGTGCCTCCCAGCCGGGGGCCGGCGCCATGCCGCGGATGTCGTTGTCGGGGCCGCGCACAGGCACTTTGCCGATCGCCTGGTATGCCGTGTGGCCCTGGGTGTCGGCCGCCACCATGTTCTGCATGGGCGAGTGGTAGGTGGCAAACGCGGCCTGCAAATCCGGCACCGTCTGGGCAAAGTTCGACTGAAAACCGGCCAATACAGTCTGGTTGTCGGCGTCCAGCGCGGACCAGCGCAGCGCCAGCGCGAAGCGGCGGGTGTCGACCACCTCGCCGTAAGCCGCGTTGCCGTCGCTGAGCACGGGGCCATGGCGCGTGCTGCGCACGACCATCTTTTCGTCGGCCTGGCCTTTGACGCGGATGATTTCCTCGCGCTGCGAGAACACGGCCCAGCCGTCGGGTGTGCGGTATTGCTTTACGTCAGCCGGGTTGACCTGCTCGAGGTACAGGTCCTGGGTGTCCGGCCCGGTATTGGTGAAACCCCAGGCCACCCCGGCCGTGCGCCCCAGCACCACCGACGGCAGGCCTGGCAGCGTTGCGCCGATGACATCCAGCGGTTTGCCGCCCGCCTCGGCCGGTGCCTTCAGCGCCGCGAAGTACCAGATGGCTGGCGCACCCAGCGCCAGGTGCGGATCGTTGGCCACCAGCGGCTTGCCGCTGGCGCTATGGCTACCGGCGACGACCCAGTCGTTGGAGCCGATGCCTTCGAGGTGACCCAGGCCGTTGGCCCAGGCGCTGAGCTGCGGATCCTGGGCCACGGCGGCAGTCTTGGTGGCCGTCTCGGCGGCACTGCGGTAGACGCCCAGGCCGCGGTACAGCGTGGCCAGATCGACCGAGGTCGCAGGCGGGTCGCCCGGATAAGGCGGCATCAGCTGCCACAGCTGTTCGGTGTCAATGCGCTGCAGGGCCGACAGTCGGGCGAACTCGGTGCCCCAGTTGCCGCCCAGGTCCAGGGCCATCATCAACGCCCAGCCGACGCTGTCTTGCGGCTTCCACTGGCCCGGCGCGGCGCGCAGGATGTGAAACTCGGGCGGCAGCGCCTGGTTCGACTGGGCGTAGAAGGTATTGATGCCCCTCGCGTATGCCGCAAGCAGCGCCTGGGCCTGCGCCGGCAGCCGTTCCCACTGGCCCTGCGCGGCGCGCGCTATGCCCAGCCGGCGCAGCAGTTTGTCGGTTTCCAGCGTGGCCGGGCCCAGCAGTTCGCTAAGCTCGCCATGCATGACGCGCCGATTGAATTCCAGCTGCCAGCCGCGTTCCTGCGCGTGCACGTAGCCAAGCGCAAAGTAGGCATCGGCCACGCTCTGCGCCTCGATGTGGGTGACGTCGGATGCGTCGCGCCGCAGCTGTACCGGCGCTGCCAGGCCAGGTGCCTTGAGCTCGCCGTCCAGCGTCGGGAAGCTGCGCCAGACATAGATTCCGAGGGCCAGTGCGACGAGCAGAAGCAGCGCGGCCAACGCTTTCAGTGTGATGCGCATTTTGTCGATTTCCTCTTCGTTGGGCTCACGCGAAACTGTCGAAACAGGCGTCCAGCCGGTCAATGTACGCCCGCCGCTGCACGTCGTCGATGAAGCTTGCCGTGAAGCTGTTGTTTGCCAGCGTGTAGGCGTGCTGTGCAGTCAACCCGATAGCGGCAAAGGTCTGCACGAAATTCTCGTTCATGTAGCCGCCGAAATACGCCGGATCGTCCGAATTGATGGTGGCAACCAGACCGGCGTCGAACAACTGGCCCAGGTTGTGGTCTGCCAGTGTCGGGAACACGCGCAGCTTGAGGTTTGACAGCGGGCACACCGTCAGCGGGATGCGGTCGCGCGCCAGCCTGCCCATCAGCGCGGCGTCCTTGACGGACTGAATGCCGTGGTCGATGCGCTCGACCTTCAGCAGGTCCAGTGCCGTCCAGATGTAGGCCGGTGGCCCCTCTTCGCCAGCGTGTGCCACCAGGTGCAGGCCCAACTCGCGGCAACGCGCGAAGACGCGCGCGAACTTTTCTGGCGGATGGCCGAGCTCGCTCGAATCCAGCCCGACGCCGATGAACTTGTCCCGCAGCGGCATGGCTTGCTCCAGGGTCTGGAAAGCCTCTTCCTCGCTCAAATGGCGCAGGAAGCACATGATCAGTGTGGCGTTAATGCCCAAGGCACCGGGTGCCTTCGCGCAGGCGCGATGCAAACCATTGATCACCGTTTCCATGCTCACGCCGCGCGCGGTGTGGGTCTGCGGATCGAAGAATATTTCCGCATGCACCACGTTGTCGGCCGTGGCGCGCTCCAGATAGGCCCAGGCCATGTCGAAGAAATCCTGCTCGGTCAGCATGACGCTGGCACCCGCGTAATAGATGTCCAGGAAGCTTTGCAGGTTCGTGAACGCGTAGGCCTGGCGCAGCGCATCGACGCTGGCATAGGGCAGCACTACGCCGTTGCGGGCCGCGAGCGCGAAGATCAGTTCGGGTTCGAGCGAGCCCTCGATGTGGATATGGAGCTCGGCCTTGGGCATTCGGCGCAGCAGGTCGGGCAGGCGGATGGGCGAGATGCGTTCGAGTGCGTCGGTATTCATTGCCAATTCCGTGCGTCGGAGGCGTCATCTCAGGATCGCCGCCGGGGCCATGAAAAAACCCGGCTTTGCCGGGCTTTTCGTCTGATCAGACCACTTTAGAAACGCGCAGCGTCTTTACAGTGAATCACTTCTTGTCGCCGCCCGGCACCTTGCCTTCGACGCCCTTGACGTAGAAGTTGATGCCGCCCAGGAACTTGTCGTCGGCCACCGCGTCCTTGGCCAACACTTCCTTGCCCGCGTTGTTCATGATCGGGCCCTTCCAGATGGCGAACGTACCGTCCTTCAGGCCGGCCTTGACTTCGTCCAGCTTCTTCTTGGCGTCGTCGGAGACGTCGGCGGCAACGGACACCATGTCGATGGCACCTTCCTTGACACCCCACCAAGTCTGGCCCGTGGCCCACTTGCCATCCAGCGCATCGCGCACGGCCTTGATGTAGTAAGGACCCCAGTTGATCACGGCCGAACCCAGGTGGGCCTTGGGGCCGTAGGCGGTCATGTCGCTGTCCCAGCCAAAAGCGCGCTTGCCCAGTTTTTCGGCCGTCTGCAGCACGGCCGACGAATCGGTGTTCTGCATCAGCACGTCGGCGCCGCCGTTGATCAGCGAGGTGGCCGCTTCGGTTTCCTTGGGCGGGTTGAACCACTCATTGACCCACACCACCTTGACCTTGACCTTCGGGTTCATCGACTGCGCGCCCAGCGTGAAGCTGTTGATGTTGCGCACGACTTCAGGAATCGGGATCGAGGCGACCACGCCCAGATTGTTGGTCTTGGTCATCTTGCCGGCGATCACGCCGGCCATGTACGCGCCTTCGTAGGTGCGGCTGTCATAGGTGCGCAGGTTTGCGGCCGTCTTGTAGCCGGTGGTGTGTTCGAACTTCACGCCCGCGTTGTCGGTGGCCACCTTGAGCATCGGCTCCATGTAGCCGAACGTGGTGCCGAAAATCATTTTGTTGCCCTGGGCCACCATGTCGCGGATCACGCGCTCGGCGTCGGCCGACTCGGGCACCTTCTCGACGAAGCTGGTGGCCACCTTGTCGCCGAATTCCTTCTCCACGGCCTTGCGGCCGTTGTCGTGGGCGAAAGTCCAGCCGCCGTCGCCAACCGGGCCAACGTAGGCAAAGGCAATCTTCAGCGGCTCAGGCTTGGGCGCGGGAGCCGGGGCCGATGCCGCTGGGGCCGGTGCGGGCGCCGGCGCGGGCGTTTCCTGCTTGCTGCAACCCACCAGGGCCGCCGCCGCGACGGCGGAAAGCGCCGCTGCCTTGAGCAGAGTACGTTTATTCAGATCAGTCATTTCAGTTCCTTCAGTGAGGTGCAGTTGTCGACAAAGCCCTGATTATGAGCCGGGATAAAAGGGTTTTCCAAGAGACGCCGGCATGTTGATCCGGATCCACGCCGGATTGCGCGAAATCAATGCCAGCACGACGATGGTGGCCAGATACGGCAGCATGGTCAGGAACTGGCTGGGCACCTCGATGCCCGTGCCCTGAAGGTGGAACTGCAGCATGGTTACACCGCCGAACAGGTAGGCGCCCAGCAGCACCCGGGCGGGCCGCCAGGTAGCGAAAGTGGTCAGGGCCAGCGCGATCCATCCCTTGCCAGCCACCATGCCTTCGACCCACAGCGGCGTATAGATCACGGAGATATAGGCCCCGGCCAGCCCGCACAGCGCGCCACCTGCGACCACCGCCGCCAGCCGGATCCGGCGCACCGGATAGCCCAGGGCGTGGGCCGAATCGGGCGATTCGCCGACCGAGCGCAGCACCAGGCCTGTGCGCGAGCGGTACAGGAACCAGATCAGCCCGACCACCAGCGCGATGGCCAGATACACCATGGGGTGCTGCTGGAACAATGCCGGCCCGACCAGCGGGATATCACCCAGCAACGGGATGGAGAAATGCGGCCGCTCAGGCAGCTTCTCCTGGACGTACTTGATGCCGGCAAAGGCTGAAAAACCGGCCCCGAACAGGCTCAGCGCCAGGCCCGTGGCGTACTGATTGGTGTTGAGCCAGATCACCAGCACGCCGAACATCGCAGCCAGCAGGGCCCCGGCGCCCATGCCGGCCGCAAAACCCAGCCAATCGTTGCCGGTGTGGACCACCGCCGCAAAGCCTGCGACGGCGGCGCAAAGCATCATGCCCTCGGCCCCGAGGTTGACGATGCCGGCCTTCTCGTTGATCAGCAGGCCCAGCGCCGCAATCGCCAGCACGGTGCCCGCGTTGAGGGTAGCTGCAAGGAGGAGTGCGTAGGATTCCATCAGCCCGCTCCCTTCAGTATGGGCGCCGCGGTCCAGCGGATGCGGTACGCCATCAGCGTGTCGCAGGCCAGCAGCGAGAACAGCAGCAGGCCCTGGAACACGCCGGTCAGCGATTTGGGCAGGCCCAGGCGCGATTGCGCCAGTTCGCCGCCGATATAGAACATGCTCATCAGCAGGGCCGAGAACACCATGCCCACCGGGTGCAGGCGGCCCACGAAGGCCACAATGATGGCCGCAAAGCCGTAGCCCGCCGGCACGTAGGCGGTGAGCTGGCCGATCGGGCCGGCCACTTCGAGTGCTCCGGCCAGACCGGCCGCCCCGCCAGAAGTCAGCAGCGCAACCCACAGCGCCTTGCGCGACGAGAAGCCGGCGTAGCGCGCGGCCGCCGGCGCCAGGCCCCCCACATGCTGGGCAAATCCGGCGCGGGTGCGGAACAGGAACACCCAAAGTCCGGCCGCCCCGGCCAGCGCCAGCAACAGGCCGATGCTTACCCGCGAGCCCGCCATCAGGCGCGGAATCTGCGTGACGGCCTCGAAGGTCTTGGTCTGCGGAAAGTTGTAGCCCGCCGGGTCTTTCCAGGGGCCGTACACCATGTAGCTCAGCACCATATCGGCCACGTACACCAGCATCAGACTGACCAGGATCTCGTTTGCATTGAAGCGGTCCCGCAGTACTGCCGTGAGCCCGGCCCAGGCCATGCCGCCCAGCACACCGGCCAGCAGGACGGCCGCCACG
>JANYAN010000401.1 GCA_025361305.1 Burkholderiales bacterium | reverse complement strand
TTGAGAATCTTGTCCACATAGGTCGCGGAGCGTCCAATGAAATCGGCCTGGTTCACCGCGTAGGCCATGAGGCCGCCTGCCTCGACGCTTTCCCGAAAGGCGAACATCGTGGGTAACCGGCCCTTCACGGCAAGTTCGGCGACCCGAGCCGCGTGCACCGAGAATGCCGCCTCACGGCCGACAAAAAGCGCCTGTGCCCGCTCTCTCGCCATCGCGGCGAAGGCGCTATCGAACTCATCCGGACCTCGTGCTTCGACGTGTTGAAGGCGGATGCCCATAGTTTGGGAGGCAGCGTCCACCTCTGCCCGTCCAAGGGCCAATGACGAGTCTGCCGGGTTCAAGAGGATCGCTACTCGGGAGGCGTGCGGGACTGTTTCCTTGAGAATTTGCAACTGCTTGCCGAAGATCTCCGGACCGGGCACGCTGGTCGTACCCGTGATGTTGGCACCTGGCCGTCTCAGGCTGGCCACGAGCCCCAATCCGACAGGATCTGTCGGGAAGATCATCACAATGGGAATGCTGCCCGTAGCGTTTTTGGCGGCCAGCGCAGCTGACCCTGCCGGCGCAACGATCAAATCCAAGTTGCGCCCGACCAGTTCGGCCGCAAGGCCGGGCAGTCGCTCAATCTTCCCGTCGGCCCATCTGTACTCGATGATCAGGTTTTGGCCCTCGACCCAGCCGAGCTCCCGCAGCTTTCGCAAGAATGCCTGGAGCCCCTGCTCCACCGACGCACGGGTGGGGGCGCTCAGATAACCGATCCGGTAGACTTTTCCGGCCTGCTGCGCCCGAGCGGCGAGCGGTGCAGCGCCGAAGGCAAGTGGTCCAAGAAACAGTGCGAGCCCTGCGTTACGTCTATTCATCTAATTTTCCCGTCGATCGTTGCGTGGCAACGCAAGACTCGATGGCGACTGTACTTGAAAGGGCAAGACGAAGAAACTGCGCCGATTCGGCACCGCGTATCGGTTTGGATTGCCGGCTGAATGGCACTTTGCGCTCGCCTTGCGATCATCGGCTCAGGGCTGACCCTTGCGTAGCGGGTGCTCGCCACCATACGAGAATCTGCGACGCGGAAGTTTCTTCGTGACCTGGAAGCCCAGAGGTCAAGCTTCCACCGCAACGGTGAATTGGGGGTGCCTGGCGAGTGCACCCATGCGCCGCCCGAGTAACGGCCAAACTAGCTGACACGACCGCGAAGCCATCGATTGAGCGGATTGAAACAGGCATAAACTGCCTGGATCTGAAGCTTCTTAACACAAGGCCCCCATGAACATCGAGTCCCTCGTCGAACCGGATCGTGTGCACAAAACGGTCTACACCGACCCCCGGATCTTCGACATGGAGATGGAGATGATCTGGGAACGCACCTGGGTTTACTGCGGGCATGAGTCACAGGTGCCGCAGCCCGGCGACTATTACGCGGTGACGATAGGCCGCCAACCCATGATCATGGTGCGCCAGCCTGACCTCAGCGTACGTGTGCTGTACAACCGCTGTCCGCACCGCGGCGTGCAACTGGTGGGCAACCTCAGGGGCAATACCGGCAGCGCTTTTGTGTGTTCGTACCATGCGTGGAGCTTTCATCTCGACGGCAGTATCCGCGCCATTCCGCTGGCCAAGGGTTATGACGGCACGCGCATGACGCGCGACAACCCGGACTGCGGCGTCAAGCGCGCGGCACGCGTGGGAAGTTACCGCGGCTTTGTCTTCGCCAGCCTGGTGGCGGAGGGCCCATCGCTGGAAGACTTTCTGGGTGAAGCCAAGATCGCCTTTGACGACATGTGCGACCGATCGCCGGTCGGCGAGGTAGAAGTGGTGCCTATCTGCCACCGCGTCATGCAGCACTCGAACTGGAAGTTCTTCATGGAGAACCAGCTCGACGCGCTGCACCCTTCGGTCACGCACCAGTCCACCGGCAGCGCGGCCGGCAGGGTGGAAAAGCGCCTGAAGGCCGAACGTGGCGCAGCACCGCTGTACTACCACTATCTGTCGACGTTCGCGTCGAGTTTCGAGCAGTGGGACGCCGTCCAGACGATCAATTTTCCGCATGGCCACGGGATCCTGAAGGCCTACATGGGCCTGCGCCCGCAGGACCCGGACACGCTGGAATACGAGGCGTTATTGAAGAAAGCGTATGGCGACGCCAAGACCGAGGAATACCTGTCACGCAGCATCCACCATGTGCTGGTCTATCCCTATCTCTCGGTGCAATCGCCGCTGCAACAGCTGCGTTGCCTGCGTCCCATGGGCCCGGACAAGACGATGTCAGAGATCTGGCACTTTCGCCTCAAGGGCGCGCCCGAGGCGATCTACCGGCGCAGCCTGTGGTACTACAACCTGGTCAATTCGCCGGCCACCATGATCAACGCCGACGACCTGGAGAACTGGACCAAGGGCCAGTGGGGCCTGAC
>JANYAN010000310.1 GCA_025361305.1 Burkholderiales bacterium | reverse complement strand
TGGATCGCGCTTGCCGCGCTTGCCGCATCTGCTGTCGTCACCCCAGTGACCTTCGCTCAGGGCAAGGACATCAAGGTCGCGCTCATCTACAGCCGCACCGGCCCGCTCGAGGCCTACGCCAAGCAAACCCAGGTCGGCCTGATGATGGGCCTGGACTATGCAACCGGCGGCACGATGATGGTGAACGGTCGCAAGATCGTCGTGATCGAAAAAGACGATCAGGGCAAGCCCGACGTGGGCAAGGCGGCGCTGGCCGCGGCCTATGCGGACGACAAGGCCGATATCGCCATCGGCCCGACCGCCAGTCCGGTGGCGCTGGCCATGCTCCCGGTGGCCGAGGAATACAAGAAGGTCCTGCTGGTGGAGCCTGCCGTGGCCGACTCGATCACCGGCGACAAGTGGAACAAGTACATCTTCCGCACGGGCCGCAACAGCTCGCAGGATGCGGCTGCCAATGCGGTGGCGCTTGACTCTGCCGACAACGTCATTGCGACGCTGGCGCAAGACAACGCCTTCGGCCGTGATGGCGTCAAGGCGTTCAAGGAGTTCATCAAGAAGGGCAAGATCGTTCACGAGGAATACCTGCCCGCTGGAACGACAGACTTCACGGCCGGCCTGCAGCGGATCATCGACAAGCTCAAGGACCAGCCGGGCCACAAATACATCTCCGTCGGCTGGGCGGGCGCGCCTGCACCGTTCGGCAAGATCGCCGACCTGGACCTGAAAAAGCGCTACGGCATCGACATGGCAACGGGTGGCAACATCCTGCCCGCGATGGTTGCATTCAAGCAGTTCCCCGGGATGGAAGGCGCGCTGTATTACTACTTCGGCATCCCCAAGAATCCGGTGAACGACGCCATGGTGGCGCGTCACTACCAGCAGTTCAAGGCGCCGCCTGATTTCTTCACGGCGGGCGGCTTTTCGGCGGCGATGGCGCTGGTGACGGCATTGAAGAAAACCAATGGCGACGCTTCGGCCGACAAGCTGATTCCGGCCATGGAAGGCATGAGTTTCGACACGCCCAAGGGCAAGATGACCTTTCGCAAGGAAGACCATCAGGCCATGCAGAGCATGTACCACTTCAAGATCAAGGTGGACCCGGCTTTCGCCTGGGGCGTGCCCGAGCTGGTCCGTGAGATCAAGCCGGAAGAGATGAACATCCCGATCCGTAACAAGCGCTAAGCCAAGGTCCGCTGGCGGGGCTTTCGGGCCCGGCTTTGCGGGGCAACGAATATGCTTCAGACCGATGAACTCACGGTCCGCTTTGGCGGGCACGTGGCGGTGAATGCTGTCTCCTGTGCGTTCGCGCCGGGCACACTCACGGCCATCGTTGGCCCCAATGGCGCGGGCAAGACGACCTATTTCAACCTGATCTCCGGGCAGCTTCGGGCCAGCGCGGGCACCGTCACCCTCAATGGTCGAGATCTCTCCGGGCTGTCGGCGTCGCAGCGCACCCGTGCCGGGCTGGGGCGCGCCTTCCAGCTGACCAACCTGTTCCCGCGCCTTTCGGTGCTCGAGAACGTGCGGCTGGCCGTGCAGGCCACGCGCGAGGGGCCGCATCGGCGAGGCTTCAATCTGTGGAGCATCTGGAGCGACCACGGCATGCTGACGGACCGCGCGAACGAGATCCTTGAGGCCGTTGCGCTGGCCGCCAAGAAGCACGAGCTGGTGGCCAACCTGCCGCACGGCGACCAGCGCAAGCTGGAGGTGGCGCTGTTGATGGCGCTGCAGCCGCACGTGTTCATGTTCGACGAACCCACCGCCGGCATGAACGCCGCCGAAGTCCCGGTCATCCTGGACCTGATCCGCAAACTCAAGGAAGACCGCAGCAAGACCATCCTGCTGGTCGAACACAAGATGGACGTGGTGCGCGAACTGGCCGACCGGATCATCGTGCTGCACAACGGAACGCTGGTCGCCGACGGCGAACCGGCTGAGGTCATCGCCTCACCCATCGTGCAGGAAGCTTACTTGGGCGTATCCGCCCAAGACGCTTCAGCGCAGGATGGGACGCCCCCCCATCCCGGCCTTCCCCCTCGAGGGGGAAGGGGAGAACAGCCATGAGCGGGAATCTGCTGGAGCTCAAGGGCGTGCAAACGCACATCGGGGCCTATCACATCCTGCATGGCGTGGACCTGGTCGTGCCGCGCGGCCAGCTCACCATGCTGCTGGGGCGCAATGGGGCAGGCAAGACGACGACCTTGCGCACCGTCATGGGTCTGTGGCGCGCATCGCAAGGCAGCATTGCCTTCAACGGCCAGGACATCACGGCGCTGCCGACACCCCAGATCGCTCGGCTGAATATCGCCTACGTTCCAGAAAACATGGGCATCTTTGCTGACCTGACCGTCAAGGAGAACATGTTGCTGGCCGCGCGCCAGGCCCGCAACACCGATCAGATCGATGCAGAGCGGCTGCAGTGGATCTTTTCGCTGTTTCCCGCGGTCGAGAAATTCTGGAAATACCCGGCCGGCAAGCTCTCGGGTGGGCAAAAGCAGATGCTTGCGGTGGCCCGGGCCATCGTCGAGCCGCGCGAACTGTTGATCGTCGATGAGCCGAGCAAAGGCCTGGCACCGGCAATCATCAACAACATGATCGATGCCTTCGCGCGCCTGAAGGCCGGTGGCGTCACCATCCTGCTCGTTGAACAGAACATCAACTTCGCCCAGCGGCTGGGTGACACGGTGGCCGTGATGGACAACGGTGTCGTGGTGCACACCGGCTCGATGAAGGCACTGGCCGAGGACGAGGAACTGCAACACTCTCTGCTGGGGCTGGCGATATGAGCAGATTCGACTTCGACTGGAAACCGCTGGCCCTGGTGCCGCTGCTTTCCCTGATCGTGCTGCCGTTCATCGGATCGGGCTCGACCTGGGTGACGCTCACGGTTGCCGGCCTGGCGATGGGCATGATCATCTTCGTCATCGCCTCGGGTTTGACGCTGGTGTTCGGCCTGATGGATGTTCTCAACTTCGGCCATGGCGTGTTCATTGCGCTTGGCGCGTATGTCGCGACCAGCGTCATGGGCAGCATGGGCGACTACACATCGTCGGCCAGCCTGTGGGTGAACATGCTGGCGGTGCTGCCGGCAATGGTGGTTGCCATGCTGGTGGCCGCGGCGGTGGGCGTGGCCTTCGAGCGCTTCATCGTGCGGCCCGTCTACGGCAATCACCTCAAGCAGATCCTGATCACCATGGGCGGCATGATCATCGGCGAGGAAATGATCAAGGTGATCTGGGGCCCGCTGCAGATTCCGCTGCCGCTGCCCGAAGGCATGCGCGGCACGGTGTTGTTCGGTGACGCGGGTGTCGAGAAATACCGGCTGATCGCCGTCGTGGTCGGACTCATCGTGTTCGGCGTGCTGTTGTGGACGCTGACGCGAACCAAGATCGGTTTGTTGATCCGAGCCGGCGTGCAGGACCGCGAAATGGTGGAAGCCCTGGGGTACCGCATACGCGTGCTGTTCATCGGTGTGTTCGTGGTGGGCAGCGCGCTGGCCGGCCTGGGCGGCGTGATGTGGGGCCTTTACCAGCAGAACGTGATGCCGCAGATGGGCGCGCAGGTCAACGTGCTGATTTTCATCGTGCTGATCATCGGTGGCCTGGGCTCGACCACGGGCGCTCTGATCGGCGCGCTGCTGGTCGGCCTGATGGCCAACTACACCGGCTTCCTGGTGCCCAAGGCGGCGCTGTTCTCCAACATCGCACTGATGATGGCCATCCTGCTGTGGCGGCCCCAGGGCGTGTACGCGCTCAATCGCTGAAGGGCTGCTGCGATGCTCCACCGCATTCTCTCGGACGACCTGCCGCGCAGCCGCTGGCTGGCCGTGATCCTGGTTGCCCTGCTGCTGGCACTGGCCTTCGCGCCGTTCGTGTTTCCTGGCGTCAAGGCGCTCAACGTGGCGGCCAAGATCCTGGTGTTCACCGTCCTGGTAGGCAGTTTCGACCTGTTGCTGGGATACACCGGCATCGTCAGCTTTGCCCACACCATGTTCTTTGGCATCGGCGCCTATGGTGTCACGATTGCCTCTACGCGCATGGGTGCCGGCTGGTCGTCGGTCGCGGTGGGCCTGCTGCTGGCGCTGGCGCTGTCCTTTGTGCTTGCGCTGGGGATAGGCCTGTTCTCGCTGCGTGTGCGTGCCATCTTCTTTTCGATGATCACCCTGGCCGTGGCGGCGGCTTTCCAGACGCTCGCGTCGCAGCTATCGGACCTGACTGGCGGCGAGGACGGGCTCTCGTTCAAGGTGCCGGAAGTGCTTTCCCCGGGCTTCGAGCTGTCGCAGACGCCTTTCCTGGGCGTGGCGCTGGACGGCAAGTTCATCACCTACTACCTGCTGCTGGTCGTGGCGATCGTGCTGATGCTGATGATGCTGCGGGTTGTCAATTCGCCGTTCGGGCGTGTGCTTCAGGCCATTCGCGAAAACGAATTTCGCGCCGAAGCCATCGGCTATCGGGTGGTCGTCTACCGCACCACCTCCAGCATCCTGTCGGCCCTGTTCGCGACTGTGGCCGGCGCGATGCTGGCGATCTGGCTGCGCTACAACGGTCCGGACACCTCGCTATCGTTCGAGATCATGCTGGACGTGCTGCTGGTCGTCGTCATCGGTGGCATGGGAACGATCTATGGCGCGGCCGTGGGGGCTGGCATTTTCGTCGCAGCGCAAAGCTATCTGCAAGACCTGCTCAAGCTGGGCAGCGACGCTGCGTCGGGTGTTCCGTGGCTGTCGGCACTCTTGTCGCCGGACCGCTGGCTTCTCTGGCTGGGCGTGCTGTTCGTCTTGTCTGTCTATTACTT
Organism: Burkholderiales bacterium; assembly: GCA_025361305.1. Lineage (GTDB taxonomy): Bacteria > Pseudomonadota > Gammaproteobacteria > Burkholderiales > Burkholderiaceae_C > Ramlibacter. The sequence goes on along the minus strand of JANYAN010000310.1, from coordinate 13,973 downwards.
TCCCACGGGAATCGTCGGCCGCCTGCGCGCCATGCGCGGTGCTGTCCGGTAACAACCGCCGAACAGAGAGAGGTAACGCACCATGCAACCGAGTTCCCGCTACGTGACCTGCGCCGGCCGCGAGATCCATGTCACGGAATGGGGCTCGCACAATAGATCAACGGTGATCGCGTGGCACGGACTGGCCCGCACCGGCCGCGACATGGATGAACTGGCGGCGCACTTGTCGCATGGTTTTCGCGTGATCTGCCCGGACACGCTGGGCCGGGGATTCAGCCAATGGAGCCCGGACCCGGGCAATGAGTATCAGTTGTCGGCCTATGCCCGCCAGGCGGCCGACCTGTTCGATGCGCTCGATGTGGATCAGGCCCACTGGGTGGGAACGTCGATGGGAGGGGCGATTGGCCTGGTGTGCGCGGCCGGCATGTTCCAGCCGCAGTTCAAGGGCCGCATCAAGAGCCTCTTGCTGAATGACAGCGCACCAAGCATTGCCGATGCTGCCGTAGCCCGCATCCGTGCCTACGCTGGCAACCCGCCGGCCTTCGACACCATGGCACAGCTGGAGGCATTCTTCCGCCAGGTCTACAAACCCTATGGCTGGCTGAGCGAGGCCCAGTGGCGGCGCCTGACCGAGACCTCGACCCGGCGCCTGCCTGATGGCCGGGTTACGCCGCACTACGATCCGGCGATGGTGCGTCAGTTCACTGACCATCCGCGGGACTACGACCTGTGGGAGCACTGGGACGCCATCCGCATCCCGGTGATGTGCCTGCGTGGCGCAGAATCAGACTTGGTGCTGCGCGAGGCCACCGAGGAGATGCTTCGCCGGGGACCGGGTGCGTTGGGCCTGGCGCGGGTGGTGGAGGTTGCCGGCTGCGGCCACGCGCCAGCGCTGAATGTGCCTGAACAACTCGACCTGGTGGCTTCGTTCATCGCGCAGCACGAAGCTCCCGGCTAGACTGGGCCGGCCAGTCGGAATGCAAGGGGAAATGCAAGGGGTATCGCGATGTCGGATCTGAAGCGAGGATCATGTCTCTGTGGCCGCGTGAGCTTTACCATCGCCGCGGAGCTGGGCGCTCCTGATGCATGCCACTGCGTTCAGTGCAGGAAACAATCCGGGCATTACTTTGTTTCGACCAACGTGCCACGCGCGGCGCTCGTCGTTACCGGCCAGGAGAATGTGTCGTGGTACCAGTCGTCCGCCAAGGTGCGACGGGGCTTCTGTTCGACCTGCGGCTCGTCCCTGTTCTGGGATCCCCCGGCGAGAGACTGGACGTCTATCGCCATGGGCGCGTTCGACTCACCCACTTCGACGCGCATCGAAAAGCACATATTCGTGGCGGAGAAGGGCGATTACTATGAGATCACGGACGACCTTCCGCAGAACCCGCACTGATCAGGAGCCTTATGCTGACCTTTGTCCTTTGGTGCTTGTTGCTTGTCGTGTGCTGGCCCCTGGCGCTGCTGGCGCTCGTCTTGTGGCCGCTGGTCTGGCTCGTGTCACTGCCGTTCCGGCTCGTGGGCATTACCTTTGAGGCATTGTTCGCGCTGTTGAGGCAACTTCTGTTCTTGCCGGCCCGCGTGCTCGGGTACCGCAAGAGTGCTTAGAGCCAGTTGATGAAACCGCGGACCGTCTTTCACTGGGTATCCAGCCTTGCTGCTGCTGCCTTGCTGTTTGCTGGTGATGCAGCCGCGGCAGACGTGCACGTCATGATCTCTGCCGGGTTTTACAGCGTCTATTCAGAACTGGGGCCGGCCTTCGAACGTGCGAGCGGCCACCACCTGGTCACCACGCGCGGACCATCGATGGGCGATTCGCCTGAGGCGATTCCAGCCCGCCTCGGACGCGGCGAAATCGCCGATGTCGTCATCCTGGACGGGGCGGCTGCCGATGCGCTCGCCCAGCGAGGGTTGGTGCGCGCCGGCACCAAAGTCGAACTTGCCCGTTCGATGATCGGCATGGTGGTGCGCGCCGGCGGTGCAAAGCCGGACATCACCAGCGTTGAGGCATTCCGCAGCACGCTGCTCGCGGCAAGGTCCATCGCGTATTCGGATAGCGGCAGCGGCACGTATCTGTCGACCACGCTGTTCTCGAAGCTCGGCGTCGCGGACCAGGTGGCAGGCAAGAGCCGGAAAGTGCGTGGGCCTCCGTCGGGCGAGCCGGTGGCCGCTGTCGTTGCACGCGGAGAGGCCGAGATCGGCTTCCAGCAGGTCAGCGAGTTGATCCACGTTCCCGGCATTGCCTTTGTCGGCCCTATTCCGGCCGAACTCCAGCCGGGCTTTGTCTTCGCGGGCGCGCTGACTAGCGCAGCCCGGCAACCGGAGGCGGCCAGCGCGCTGATCCGATTCCTCGCTTCACCCGAAGCGGCACCGGCAATCCTGAAGGCCGGTTTGGCGCCGCCCGCAGCACGGTAGCAGGCCAGCCGTACGTTCTGGGCGCCGCATGTCTGACCAGGATGAACAGTCGCCGGAGCGCTTCGACGTTTTCGGCCTGATCGCGTTTGCCGTCGTGCTGGCGGTGTTCTTGCTGGTGAGTCCGCAAGCCGGAGTCCGTGCCTTTGGCGTCTGGATGGCTGCCGCAACAGTCATCAAATGGTTCAACGGAAGTGCCTCCAGTCGGGGCAAGGGGCTGTCGCGCGCAGGGAGCGGCCGTGACGGGTTGCCCGCAGCGCTCAGTCTCCTGCTCGTTGCGGTGGGCCTTGCCATGGTGGTATGGCCCGAGGTGGCGATGGGTCTTTTTGGCATGGACTAGGGGCCTGCGATGGCCTGAGGCGAATTTCGGCAGAATGCACCCATGACCGCCCCACCCATCTACACGCCCCCCGCCATCTGGACCTGGAACAAGGACAAGGGAAATGGCGGTCGATTTGCCGAGATCAACCGCCCGGTGGCTGGTGCGACTCACGACATGGAACTGCCGGTCGGCCGCCACCCGCTGCAGCTGTACTCGCTGGGCACGCCCAACGGCGTAAAGGTCACCGTGATGTTGGAGGAACTGCTGGCGCTCGGCCACACTGGCGCCGAGTACGACGCCTGGCTGGTCCGGATCAATGAGGGTGCGCAATTTGGCGCTGGCTTCATCGCGGCCAACCCCAACGCCAAGATCCCGGCGCTGATGGACCGCAGCGGGCACGCGCCCGTGCGCGTGTTTGAATCCGGCGCGATCCTGCTTTACCTGGCCGAGAAATTCGACAGCGCCTTCCTGCCGAACGGCGGACCAAAACGCGCGGAATGCCTGTCGTGGCTTTTCTGGCAGATGGGCGCCACCCCCTTCCTCGGAGGTGGCTTCGGGCATTTCTTTGCCTACGCCCCGGAAAAGATCGAATATGCCATCGACCGCTATGCCATGGAAATAAAGCGCCAGCTCGACGTGCTCGACCGGCACCTGGCAACCAACCGCTACATGGCGGGCGACGACTACACGATCGCCGACATTTCCATCTGGCCCTGGTACGGCACGCTGGCCAAGGGGCAGCTGTACGGCTCGGGCGAATTTTTGCAGGTGCAGGAGTACAAGCACGTCCTGCGCTGGACGGACGAGATCGCGAAGCGACCCGCGGCCCGGCGCGGCCGCATGGTCAACCGCACCTGGGGCGAACCGGCGAGTCAGTTGCACGAACGGCACAACGCGAGCGACTTCGACCTGCGAACGCAAGCCAAGTTGAACCCCACCCCCGCTGCATCATGATCACGCTCTACGACTGCGCCACGGCCCCCAGCCCGCGCCGCGCGCGGATCCTGCTCGCCGAAAAGGGTGTGCCGCACGAGACCGTGATGGTCGACTTGAGAACCGGCGAGCAGATGAGCGAGGCATTCCGCGCGATCAACCCCCAATGCACGGTGCCGGCGCTGCGCACCGAAGAAGGCAGTGTGCTGACCGACAACGCGGGGATAGCTGCCTATGTGGAGGCCCGCTTCCCGGAGCCGCCCTTGCTGGGGCGCACGCCGCTCGGGAAGGCCGAGATCGCCAGCTGGAATTGGCGCATCGAATTCGAGGGCCTCATCTCGATTGCAGAGGCGCTGCGAAACTCGTCGCCCGGCATGGTCGACCGCGCCTTGCCTGGGCCAAACAACTATCCGCAGATCCCCGAGCTGGCCCAGCGTGGCCTCGCGCGAGTGCAGCAGTTTTTCGTGATGCTCGACGCGCGCCTGGCAGACAGCGAGTTCGTGGTGGGCAGCGACTTCAGCATTGCGGATATCACGGCCGTGGTGGCCGTGGATTTTGCGCGGGTAGTCAAGTGCAAACCTTCGGAGCAGCACCCTCACCTGCAGCGCTGGCGCGCCCAGATGGGGAAGCGGGCGGCGATGGCGCTGTAGGCGCTGCGCCGTCTCGCATCGGCGGGGCAGATTGCCGCACCGGCGAGGGATGTTCATAATGTTTCTGCCCACCCAACTGGAGACCCGAATGACTACGCCCTACCTGCCCGGCAAATTCGTCTGGTTCGAGCTTTTGACCCAGGACATCGACAAGGCCATGAAGTTTTACGACAGCCTGTTCAGCTGGCACTCCTCGCGCGTGCCGATGGGCGAAGGCGAAGCGTATCCAATCATCCACAACGGCGAGCAGTCGATCGGCGGTTACCGCAAGGGGCCTGCAAGCGTCAAGAGCCATTGGGTTTCCTACCTGTCGGTCCCGGATGTCGACGTTGCGCACCGTGCAGCGGTGGCGGCGGGACGCCGCATCATGATGGCGCCGACAAACTTCGGCCCGGTGGGCAGAGCCTGCGCGATGGCGGATCCGACCGGTGCATCGTTTTGCGTGTGGAAGGGCACAAGCGGCGACCCGGTCGACGTCGAAATGACGCCGATGGGTGGCTGGTTCTGGAACGAGCTATGGTCGTCCGACGCGTCAGCGGCGCTTGCGTTCTACGAGAGCATGTTCGGCTTCACCCACGACGCAATGCCCATGGGTCCGATGACCTATTACGTGCTCAAGACCGGCGACCGCGCGCGTGCCGGATTGTGTCAGTCAGTCAACCCGGCGGCCAAGTCGATGTGGCTTCCGTATGTGGCTGTGCCCGACTGCGACGCGACGGCGAAGAAGGTCACGGCCCTAGGTGGCGAAGTGGTGTCGCCGCCCGGCGACATTCCGGGGATCGGCAGATTCGCCATCGCCGTCGACACGACAGGCGCGGCCGTTGCGTTCATCACGCCGCTCGCGTCGTCTTGACGCTGAGTTGGTTGGCCCGACCGCCGGCCGTGCCAACCAACTCGCCTATTTCTTCGCGCCCTTGCCCAGCGCAGCGTCACGCGAATGAGCCAACTCACCGGGATCTGGCGAGCTCTGCGTTGGCCAGCCGGCCAGATGCTGCTGGGCGATCTGCGCCAGGGCGGCCAGCCATTCGTTGCTGTCGTTCAGGCAGGGGATGTAGTGGAATTCCTTGCCGCCGGCGGCAAGGAAGGCGTCGCGCGCCTCCTGACCGATCTCTTCCAGCGTCTCCAGGCAGTCGCTGGTGAAGCCGGGGCACACCACGTCGACGCGCCGCGTGCCCGCCCGGGCCAGCGCCACCAGCGTCGGCTCCGTGTACGGCTCGAGCCACCGGGCCTTGCCGAAGCGTGACTGAAACGTCAGCTGCCATTGGTCGCTTGTCAGGCCGAGCTGATTGGCCAGCAACCTTGCGGTCTTCTGGCACTCGCAGTGGTAGGGGTCGCCCAACTGCAAGGTTCGCTCAGGCACGCCGTGGAAGCTCATCACCAGTCGATCAGGTCGGCCGTTGCTTTGCCAGTGCGCCGTGATGCGGCGGGCCAGCGCCTTGATGTAGCCGGCGTCGTCGTGATAACGATTGACGAAGCGCAGTTCCGGAAGATGACGCACCCTGGCCGCCCAGCCAAAGACGGCGTCGAACAGGCTGGCGGTGGTGGTGCCGCTGTATTGCGGGTAAGCCGGCAAGATAAGAATGCGGGTGACGCCTTCGGCCTTCAGCTTGTCCAATTCGGCGGCAATCGAAGGGCTCCCGTAGCGCATGGCATGGCGCACGGTAATCCGGTGCCCACGCTCGCCCAGATAGCCTTGCAGCATGGTTGCCTGCTTGACCGTCCACAACTTGAGCGGCGAGCCCTCCGTGGTCCAGATGGTGGCGTACTTGGCGGCCGACTTGGCCGAACGCAGCGGCAGGATCAGGCCGTGCAACAGCGGCAGCCAAAGCAGCCTGGGGATTTCAACGACGCGCGGGTCGCTGAGGAATTCGGCAAGGTAGCGTTTGACGGCAGCCGGCGTGGGTGCATCGGGTGTACCCAGGTTGCAGAACAGCACGGCAGTGCCGGCGGCCTTGCCGTGGGTAAAGGTGGGTTCCGGCTGAAATGGAGACGAGAGAGCCATGAGGTATTCTCACTGACATGCTGGACATCGCAAAAATCAGGGCCATCACACTGGACCTGGACGACACGCTCTGGCCGATCTGGCCGACGATCGAGCGCGCCGAAAAAGCGCTGCACAACTGGATGATGGACAACACGCCCATGGCCGCGGCGGTCTTTTCAAGCCCCTCAGCGCTGCGCGAAATCCGTGACCACGTGTCGAGCAGCCGCCCCGAGCTCAAGAGCGACCTGAGCGCCGTACGCCGCGAATCAATCCGCCTGGCGCTGTACCGCGCCGGAGAAAACCCACTGCTGGCCGACCGCGCCTTCGAGGTGTTCTTTGCCGAGCGGCAGCGCGTCACGCTGTTCGACGACGCACGCCCCGCTCTGGAATTCCTGTCGGCGCGCTTTCCCCTGGTGAGCGTATCCAACGGCAATGCCGATCTGGAGCGGATGGGCCTGGCGCGGTATTTCAAGGCCGCCATCTCGGCGCGCGAGTTCGGCGCTGGCAAGCCCGACCCGCGGATCTTCCACGCCGCTGCCGGCGCTGTGGACATGACGCCTGAGAACGTTTTGCATGTTGGCGACGATGCCACGCTGGATGCGTTGGGCGCGCTCAATGCCGGCATGCAGGCAGCCTGGGTGAATCGGGCAGACCACCTGTGGCCGCACGAACTGCAGCCGCACCTGATGCTGACCAATCTCACCGAGTTGTGCGAGCTATTCAGGTAGGAGCCATAGCGCCCGGCGTACCGAGCTCGGCTGCGGCCGCAAGCGCCGCGCGCACAGCGCCTTCGAGCGTTGAGGGGTAGGGCCCTTGGACATAGTCGCCGCAGGCCAGCAGGCCGGGCGCAACCCTCATGGCCGGCCGCTCGAGGCCGGGCGTGCAGGCAAAGGTCGCGCGCTTTTCGACGACAGTTTGCAAAGGCTTCAGGTCTGTCCAGCCCAGCGCGACCGCCTGCGCGAGCACGTGGGCCTGCAGGACATCGCGCTCGATACTGCTGGCGCTGACCACGAACGCCAGCACGCCGGCCGGGCCCCCCAACTGGCCGCGGTCGAACACGAACTGCGCGGGCGCGTCCGGGCCACTGTGTAGTGACAGCATGGGCAATGACAGGCGATACGGCCCGGCCGTGTACACGGTGGTGATCGCCTCGTAGGTCAGTGTCTGCGCGCAGCTGACCCAGTCGGGCGCCAGGCCGGTCGCCGCAACCAGACGCGCCGCGTCCCACGGCGGGCAAGCCAGCACCAGCCGGTCGAAGGGCCGGCCATCGACCGCCCAGCCTGCCTGCGCCGACACGATCGCCTGTACCCTCTGGCCAAGCAGGACTTCACCGCCGTGCTCGCGCAACCAGCGGGCCGCGGCGCCCGGGAAGACCCGGCCGAGGTCGACCCGGGGCAGCAGAAGATTGGAGCCGCGCCAGGCGCCGTCGCCGCGGCCGAACAGGCTGTCGCGCAGCACCCGAAGAAAGACTTGGCCGCTGGCACGGCTTGCCGGTGTGTTCAGGGCCGAGACGCACAGTGGTTCGATCAGCTGCGCCATCACCCGCGGCGTGATGCGCGCGCACAGGTCGGCTACGGACACTGCAGAGCCGCATTGGAAGCCGGCAAGTTGCCAGGCGGTGGCGGTTCGCAGCAGTGCCATCTTGTCGCGCCAGCCCCAGCCACGTGCCCGCGCGATACCCACTAGCGCATCGAGTGGCGGCGGAAGGTCGGGCAGGGCGATTCCGTTTCCGTCGGGCAGACGCAGTGTCAGCGGCAATCGCAGCAGCACATCTGTCGGGTCGACGCCGACCTGCCGCATCAACGCCAGCGTTTCGAGGTACGCGCCGATCATGATGTGCTGGCCGTTGTCCAGCGTGGCCGCGCTTCCGTCGGGACCCTGCACGGCAAGGCTACGGGCCCGCCCGCCCAGTGCGCGCGATGCTTCCATCACGGTGACACGATGGCCCGACCTGGTGGCCGCCACGGCCGCGGCGAGGCCGGCCCAGCCGGCCCCCACGACAGCCACGTGCAGCGGCTTCAAATCCGTCCGAGCGCCTGGACTTTCCAGGCCAGCCAGAGTTTGCGCAGCGGCGTCAGGCTCACCCGCTGGTGCAGCACCTGGAAGTTGTCGCGCTCGATTTCGGTGAGCAGCGTGCGGTAGATGCTGGTCATCATGAGGCCGGGTTTCTGGCTGCGGCGGTCGGCGGCCGGCAGCAGTGCCAGCGCTTCGTCGTAGAACCGCTGTGCCCGCCCGGCCTGAAACTTCATCAGCGCGACGAAACGGTCGGAGTACTTGCGATTGAGAATTTCGTGTGCCTTGACCTCGAACTGCTGGAGTTCGTTCACCGGCAGGTAGATGCGCCCTCGCATGGCGTCTTCGCCGACGTCCCGGATGATGTTGGTCAGCTGGAACGCGAGGCCCAGCCGGTGCGCGAAGTCCGTGGTCTGGGGCTGGGTCTGGCCGAAGATGCGGGCCGACACTTCGCCGACCACGCCGGCCACCAGGTGGCAGTAACGCTCCAGCGCCTGAAAATCCAGATAGCGGGTCTGCTCGAGGTCCATCCGGCAACCTTCGATCACGGCCTGCAAATGCCGCTGCTCGATGCCGAAACCGCCGGCGCAGGCGGCCAGTGCCTTCATCACAGGATGGCTTGGATTGCCGGCATAGGAGTGCGCCACCTCGGTCTGCCACCAGGCCAGCTTGGTGGCAGCCACACCGGGGTCCATGGCCTCGTCGACCACGTCGTCGATTTCCCGGCAAAACGCGTAGAAAGCCGTGATTGCCGCCCGACTTGGCTTGGGCAGGAACATGAACGCGTAGTAGAAACTGCTGCCCGATGCGGCAGCCTTCTGCTGAACATATTCCTCAGGTGTCATTGCGTCGATTGTTACATCCACAGGCTTCTCCACAGCAACACCGGAACGTCCCAAGCGCGCAGGCGCGGCCGGCGTGAATAAGTGTCACACCCGATGGCCTCGACACGCTCGAGGATGCGCAGGCCGCCTTGCACCACCAGCCTCAATTCCCAGCCGGCGCGGCCGGCAACCCGGTGCACCATTGGCGCGCCGGCCAACATGGTCTCGCGCGCCCAGCGCACTTCATTGGCCAGCAACGTTGCCCGGGCTGGATGGTGGGCCCAGGTTTCGGGCCGGTCCACATCGAGCCCATGGCGGCGGAGGGCGCCGGCGGGCAGGTAGTAGCGGCCACGCGGCACATCGACGCTGATGTCCTGCCAGAAGTTGATCAATTGCAGGGCGGAGCACACGGCGTCGCTTTGCTCGAGCGCACGCGGCTCGCTGACGCCATACAGGTGCAACAGCAGCCGGCCGACGGGGTTTGCCGACCAAGCGCAGTAGTCCAGCAAATCGGCTCGATCCCGGTAGCCGGCCCGGTCTCGCGTCTTGCAGACATCCTGCTCGAACGCGCTGAGCAGGTCGGCCAGTAGCCCGGCAGGCAAGTCGAATTCACGGAGGGCAGCGGCAAGCGGCACGAACACATGCGGCCAGCGCTCTGAACACTGTAGCCCGGCCGCACACGCCGCCAGATCGGCCCGGTAGGCGGCCAGGTCACCCAGCCGCATTGCCGCCGGCGCATCGCCCTCGTCCGCGATGTCGTCGGCGGTGCGCGCAAACCAGTAGATTGCGGCAATCGGCGGCCGCAGGCGTGGCGGGCACAACCAGGACGCGACGGGAAAGTTCTCGTAGTGGCTGCCGGGAGCCGCAGGGGTGGGGACGGGCGGGGTCACGGCCGGGATTGTCGCTTGACAAGGTTTCGAAGATGCAATAGATTACTAACCAGTCAGTCAGTAGTGATTTAATCACCATCCCTCCTGTCCATGTCTGCCACGCCCATGCTGCCACTTCAACCCTCCACGCGCCTCAGTCTCGCCCTTGCCGGCGTCACCCTTATCCTGGCTGCATGCACGGCCGCAGAGGTGCCGCGGGAGCCCGTGCGTGCAGTGCGCGTTGTCAGCGTCGAGAGTTCGGGATTCCAGTCGAGCTACGAGTTCTCGGGCGAGGTTCGGGCCCAGGTCGAATCGCGCCTGGGCTTTCGCGTCGCCGGCAAACTGGTGCGCCGACAGGCCGAACCGGGCCAGCGGGTCAAGGCTGGCCAGTTGCTGGCGCAGCTCGATGCGCAGGACTACCTGCTTGCAGCCGAAGCGGCCCGTGCCCAATTGGCTGCAGCGGCCACCAACCGGGACCTGGCCGTCGCAGATTTCAGGCGATACGCCGCGCTCAAGGATCAGAACTTCATCAGCGGCGCCGAGCTGGAACGGCGTGAGACCGCGATGAAAGCCGCCGCGGCCCAGTTTACGCAGGCGCAGGCACAGTTATCCGCGCAGGGTAACCAGGCTGGCTATGCCAATCTGGTGGCCGACGTGTCTGGCGTTGTCACAGCGGTCGAGGCTGAGCCCGGCCAGGTTGTCACCGCCGGCATGCCCGTGGTCCGCATCGCCCAGGATGGCCCGCGCGACGTGGTCTTTTCCGTGCCGGAGGACAAGGTGGCGGCGATCAGGCCAGGGTCGGACGTGAAAGTGCGGGCCTGGACCCAAAACGTGAATTTCGACGGCAAGGTGCGCGAGGTCGGAGCCAGCGCCGACCCGGTGACACGCACTTTCCTGGTCAAGGTGTCGCTCGATGCGGCGCAGCCACCGGCGCTAGGCACCACGGTGAGCGTTTCGCCGCAGTCGATCGGCCATGTCGGCGTTCAGGTCATCAAACTACCCACCAGCGCGTTGCGCCAGGAGGGGCAGGGAACGGCCGTGTGGGTGCTGGAGAAGGCCAGCATGACGGTCAGGTCGCAGCCGGTGCAGGTCGCGACGGCGGATGGCAACGATGCCGTAATCGGCGCTGGCTTGAAGCCCGGAATGCTGGTCGTCTCGGCCGGCGTGCATGTGCTGTCACCTGGCCAGAGGGTCACGATCTACCAGGAAAAAATGCCGCTGGCCCCGGCCTACGCGGCGCAGGATGCGGCCCGCGCGGTTGCAGCCGCGGCGCAGGCCGCCACCTTGCCGACGGCGCGCTGACACGGCCATGGCAAGTGTCAAGTTGCCCGGTCAGGGCTTCAATCTCTCGAAATGGGCGCTGGACCACCCGGCGCTGACCCGCTACCTCATGGTCGTGCTGATGCTGCTGGGCTTCACCGCCTACTTCCAGCTCGGCCAGGACGAAGACCCGCCCTTCACCTTCCGGGCCATGGTGGTGCGCACCTACTGGCCGGGCGCCACCGCGCAGCAAGTGGCCGAACAGGTCACCGACAAGCTCGAGCGCACGCTGCAGGAAGTGCCCTACGCGGACAAGATCCGCAGCTACTCCAAGCCAGGTGAGTCGCAGATCATTTTCCAGATCAAGGATTCGTCCAGGCCCGGCGATGTCGCCAATGTCTGGTACGCCGTGCGCAAGAAGATCGGCGATATCCGCGGCACCCTACCCGGCGGCATCCAGGGGCCGTTCTTCAATGACGATTTCGGCGATGTGTACGGCGTGATCTACGCGCTTGAATCCGACGGCTTCAGCAGCGCCGACCTCAAGGCTTTCGCCGACGACACGCGCCAGCAGCTGCTGCGTGTACCCGATGTGGCCAAGGTGGAGCTTTTCGGTGTGCAGGACGAAAAGCTCTACGTGGAAATTTCGCAGAAGCGCCTGTCGCAGCTGGGCCTGGACCTGAACCAGGTGATTTCGCAGCTGGGACAGCAGAACGCGGTGGAATCGGCCGGTGCCGTGCAGACGCCGCTGGACGTGGTGCAGGTGCGCGTGGCCGGCCAGTTCGAAGCGCTGGAGCAACTGCGGGCCATGCCCATCCGGGGCAGCGGCTATGGCCCCGGGACCACCGCGGGCGGCAGCCAGCTGCGCTTGGGCGATATCGCCGAAATCAAGCGCGGCTATGTCGATCCGCCCCAGGTCAAGGTGCGCCACCAGGGCAAGGAAGTGATCGCGCTGGGCGTCTCCATGGCCAAGGGCGGCGACATCATCCGGTTGGGCCATGCGCTCAGGGCAGTCACCCACCGGGTCGGGGACGAATTGCCCGCCGGTATCCGCCTGTCCCAGATCCAGGACCAGCCCCGCGCCGTGTCGAGTTCGGTCAATGAATTTGTGCGCACCCTGATCGAGGCAGTGGTGATCGTGCTGGCCGTGAGCTTCATCAGCCTGGGCCTGTACCAGCGGCCCGGATCGGCCGCCTTGCCGCTGTGGCGGCGCTGGTCGATCGACATGCGACCGGGCCTGGTGGTGGGCATCACGATTCCGCTGGTGCTGGCAGTGACCTTTCTGGTGATGGACTTCTGGGGCATCGGCCTGCACAAGATTTCACTGGGCTCGCTGATCATCTCCCTGGGCCTGCTGGTGGACGACGCGATCATCTCGGTCGAAATGATGGTGCGCAAGATGGAGGAGGGCTACGACAAGGTGCGCGCGGCGACCTTCGCCTACGAAGTCACCGCCATGCCCATGCTGACGGGCACGTTGATCACGGCAACCGGTTTTCTGCCGATCGGACTGGCCCGCTCAACCGTGGGCGAGTACACCTTCGCAATATTTGCCGTGACGGTGGTCGCGCTGGTCCTGAGCTGGTTTGTCTCGGTCTACTTCGTGCCTTACCTGGGTACGCTGCTGCTCAAGACCCGGCCCCGCGCAGCGCACGATGCGCCGCACGAGTTGTTCGACAGCGCGTTCTACAACCGTTTCCGCCGCACGGTCGATTGGTGTGTGGAGCACCGGTGGATCACCATCGGTGTCACCCTGCTGATCTTTGCCCTGGGCATCGTGGGCATGGGCCGGGTCCAGCAGCAGTTTTTCCCTGATTCGAATCGCCCCGAAATCATGGTCGACGTCTGGTTCCCGGAGGGCACATCGTTCGCTGCCAACGAGGCGACCACAAGGCGAGTCGAACAGCGATTGCTTCAGGAACCAGGGGTCAGCTCCGTCAGCACCTGGGTCGGATCGGGCGTGCCGCGCTTCTACCTGCCGCTGGACCAGGTGTTCCCGCAATCCAATGTGTCGCAGTTCATCGTGCTGCCAGGGGATCTGAAGGTGCGCGAGTCGCTGCGGATCAAGCTGCCTGCACTCCTGGCCAGCGAGTTTCCCGAGGTCCGCGGCCGGGTGAAGCTGCTGCCTAATGGCCCGCCGGTGCCCTATCCGGTGCAGTTTCGTGTCGTTGGGCCCGACCCTGTTGCGCTGCGCGAGCATGCGGACGAGGTCAAGGCGGCGATGCGCGCCAGTCCGAACACGCGAGGCGTCAACGACAACTGGAACGAGTCGGTCAAGGTGTTGCGGCTGGAAGTGGACCAGGCCAAGGCGCGCGCCCTGGGCGTGACCAGCCAGTCGATTGCCCAGGCCTCCAGGACCATCCTGGCCGGCACCACGGTGGGCCAGTACCGCGAGGGCGACAAGCTGATCGACATCGTGCTGCGCCAGCCGCTGGACGAGCGCAATGCCATCTCCGACATGGGCAACGCCTATCTGCCGACGGCCAGTGGCCGGTCGATCCCGCTGACGCAGATTGCCAAGCCCGTCTTCACCTGGGAGCCCGGCGTGATGTGGCGCGAGAACCGTGACTACGCCATCACCGTGCAGGGCGACATCGTCGAGGGGATGCAAGGCGCGACGGTGACCGAAGAGCTGATGCCGAAGCTGAAGGCTCTGGAGGCCGGCTGGCCCTCGGGTTACAAGATCCAGGTCGCCGGCGCCGTCGA
>JANYAN010000308.1 GCA_025361305.1 Burkholderiales bacterium | reverse complement strand
ACCAGCCGATGAAATTATCTTTGCAGCCGGGAGCCCTTAACTTGCGCTAAAGACCCCTTGCCCAGCCCATCGGCCTGCTGTTGCAAAGCTCACCGGCAATTAAGCGGCGAGTGCGAAACGTTCGTCGTTTGCAGTTAGTTTGTTTGAATCTGTTTTACGAGCGCATTCAGCTCGACATGCCCTGCCACGCGTCCGAACCCACGTCGAAACCAGTGCAGCCCCAAGTTTCGTATTTTAGGCCTGTCAGGCCGAATGCAACAGCGCCAGCAGTTCGAGGGGACTGTGAATGTGTGCATGGGCGCCCCACTTGAGCGCATCGGCATTGCTCCCCAGGTAGCCATAAGTTGCAGCAACGGTGCCCATTCCCGCGGCCAGGCCGGCCACGATGTCGCGCTCGTCGTCACCCACATAGATGCAGGCAGCGGGCTCGAGCCCGAGGCGCCGGGCGGCCTCCAGCAATGGCTCCGGGTGAGGCTTTGCATGGGGCGTTGTGTCGCCGCAGACAACCGCGCCGGCGGTGGCGAACAGCGGCATCTGCCGCGTCAGCGGCAGTGTAAAGCGGGCGGCCTTGTTGGTGACAACGCCCCATGCCAGGCCGCGATCGACCAGTTGCAAAAGCAACTCGGCCACGCCGTCGAAGGCATAGGTCGACGCGGTCATCCGGCGCTCGTAGTTGGTGAAGAACTCTTCCCGCAGCCCGAGGTAGTCGTCGTGATCGGGCGCGATGCCGAAAGCCACGCCCAGCATGCCGCGTGCGCCAGCCCCCGCCATCGGGCGGTAGAGCGTCAGCGGCAACGCGGACAGGCCCCGGTCGGTGCGCATCTTGTCGGCCGCTGCGCCCAAATCTGGCGCGCTGTCTATCAGGGTGCCGTCCAGATCGAACAACACCGCCCGGACCTGCGTGAACATCAGCTCTTGCGCGTTGCGAACAGGTAATTGACGCTGGTATCGCCCGACAGCCAGTAGCGACGGGTCAGCGGGTTGTATTCCATCCCGCGCGTATCCGCCAGCGCCAGGCCGGCGCCCCGGCAGTGGCCTGCCAGCTCGCTGGGCCGGATGAACTTGAGGTATTCGTGCGTGCCGCGCGGCAGCAACCTCAGCAGGTATTCGGCGCCGACGATGGCGAACATGAACGATTTGGGATTGCGGTTGATCGTCGAAAAGAACACCCAGCCGCCGGGTTTGACCAGTGCCGCGCAGGCCCGAACCACCGATGCCGCGTCGGGCACGTGTTCCAGCATTTCCATGCAGGTGACCCCGTCGAAGCTGCCGGGCTGCTCGGCGGCAAGCGCCTCGACGCTTACTTCACGGTACTCGACGCCAGTGGTCTGCGCCTCAAGTGCATGAAGCTGAGCAACCTTCAGCGCTTTGGTCGCCAGGTCGATGCCCAGCACCTGGGCGCCTTTACGCGCCATGGAGTCGGCCAGAATGCCACCGCCGCAGCCCACATCGAGCACCCGCTTGCCAGCCAGCGGCAGGCGCGCGTGAATCCACTCCAGCCGCAGCGGGTTGATCTGGTGCAGTGGCTGGAACTCGCTCTCCGGGTCCCACCAGCGATGGGCCAGCTCGGAGAATTTGGCCAGTTCGGCCGGATCGGCATTGACGGTGGTATCGCTCATGGTCTGATTGTCGCGCCATCGGCGTGCCAAAGTAAAAGGCCCCGCGTCGCGGGGCCTTTTATCACCTCTAAGCCGTAGGCTTACTTATTGGCGCGCGTACCGACCACTTCGATTTCCACGCGGCGGTTCTTGGCACGGCCTTCGGCGGTCTTGTTGTCGGCCACAGGCTGCTTCTCACCCTTGCCTTCGGTGTACACGCGGTTCTTCTCGATGCCCTTGGACACGAGATAAGCCTTGACGGCTTCGGCGCGACGCACGGACAGCTTCTGGTTGTAAGCATCGGTGCCCACGGAGTCGGTGTGACCCACGGCGATGATGACTTCCAGGTTGATGCCCTTGACCTTGTCGACCAGATCGTCCAGCTTGGCTTTGCCTTCGGGCTTGAGCACCGCCTTGTCGAAGTCGAAGAAGGCGTCGGCGGCGTAAGTGACCTTGGTCGCAGCAGGCGGCTGGGGAGCCGGTGCCGGCGGAGCGGCGGCGGGCGGCGGCGGCGGTGCAGGCATAACCATGGGAGCGGGCGGCGGCGGCGGGGGCGGTGGCACCAAGGCACCATCGCAACCCTTGGCAGCGGTGGCTGGCGTCCAGTTGGCATCACGCCAGCACAGTTCGTTCGTGCCGTTCTTCCAGACCAGCTCGCTGGTGGCGTTCTGCCAGTTGTCAATGGTGGGGCCACCGTTGGCCGCCGTGACACGAGTTTGCGCGCCAGCAGCCGTTGTCAGCGCAGCGACGGCAACCAACAGCGCCACATTATTCAGTTTCTTCATGGTTCTCCTCTTGGGGAAAAAGCCGCAGCCGCGCTGCGTAAACACTACGTTTAAGGTGACCATCACCAAAATCGTCAAACTTATTGTGCCACACGTCCTTACACAATCAACGGCAATCCGGCCGGCCCGATGTAGGACCTTAGCCCAATAAGCGCTTCTGTTGCTGGTTCGCGACAGGCCCCTTGCCCGTAAAATCAAGGGCTTACCGCCGTACGCACCCCCTCATGACCCAATTCGCCAAAGAAACCCTGCCTGTCAGTCTTGAAGAGGAAATGCGAAGGAGCTACCTCGACTACGCGATGAGCGTGATCGTGGGGCGGGCCCTGCCGGATGCGCGCGACGGCCTCAAACCCGTCCATCGGCGCGTGCTGTTCGCCATGCATGAGCTGAACAACGACTGGAACCGGGCCTACAAGAAGTCGGCCCGGATTGTCGGCGACGTGATCGGCAAATACCACCCCCATGGCGACCAGTCGGTGTACGACACCATCGTGCGGCTGGCCCAGGATTTCTCGATGCGCCACATGCTGGTCGACGGCCAGGGCAACTTTGGCTCGGTCGACGGTGACAACGCGGCGGCCATGCGCTACACCGAGATCCGGCTGGCCAAGATCGCGCACGAGATGATTGCCGACATCGACAAGGAGACCGTCGATTTCGGCCCCAACTACGACGGCAGCGAAAAAGAGCCCTTGGTGCTGCCCAGCCGGCTGCCAAACCTGCTGGTCAACGGCTCGGGCGGGATTGCGGTGGGCATGGCCACCAACATCCCGCCGCACAACCTGAACGAGGTCGTCGACGCCTGTCTGCACCTGCTGCGCAATCCCGAGGCATCTATCGACGAGTTGATGCAGATCATCCCGGCGCCGGATTTTCCCACCGCCGGGATCATCTACGGGATCAATGGCGTGAAGGAAGGCTACCGCACCGGGCGCGGCAAGGTGGTGATGCGGGCCAAGTGCCATTTCGAGGACATCGACCGCGGCCAGCGCCAGGCCATCATCGTGGACGAGCTGCCCTACCAGGTGAACAAGAAGACCTTGCAGGAACGCATGGCCGAGCTGGTCAACGAGAAGAAGATCGAGGGCATCAGCCATATCCAGGACGAGAGCGACAAGTCGGGCATGCGGCTGGTGATCGAGTTGAAGCGCGCAGAAGTGCCCGAGGTGGTGCTGAACAACCTCTACAAGCAGACCCAGCTGCAGGACACCTTCGGCATCAACATGGTGGCCCTGATCGACGGCCAGCCGCGCCTGTGTACGCTGAAAGACCTGATCGCCGTGTTCCTGCAGCATCGCCGCGAGGTGGTGACGCGCAGGACGGTGTTCGCGCTGCGCAAGGCGCGCGAGCGCGGCCATGTGCTCGAAGGCCTGGCCGTGGCGCTGGCCAACATCGATGAGTTCATCGCCATCATCCGCAATGCGCCAACGCCGCCTGTGGCCAAGGTCGAATTGATGAGCCGTCCCTGGGACAGCCAGCTGGTGCGCGGCATGCTCACCCGGGCCCGTGCCGACGGCGGAGTGGTCAATGCGGATGATTACCGTCCCGACGGGCTGGAAAAAGCCTTCGGCATGGGCAGCGACGGCCTGTACCGCCTGTCGGACACCCAGGCGCAGGAAATCCTGCAAATGCGCCTGCAGCGCCTGACCGGCCTGGAGCAGGACAAGATCGTGGCCGAATACAAGGAAGTGATGGCCGAGATCGACGATCTGCTGGACATCCTGGCGCGGCCCGAGCGGGTTTCGACCATCATCAGCGACGAGCTCACCGCACTGAAGCAGGAGTTCGGCCAGACCAAGCTCGGCGCGCGGCGCAGCGTCATCGAGCACAAC
>JANYAN010000269.1 GCA_025361305.1 Burkholderiales bacterium | reverse complement strand
CCCGCGGCTGGTAGCCGTCGGCGAGATCGGCCTGGACTTCTTCGTTCCGGGCCTGGACCCCGCGCGCCAGGAGCTGTTCTACTGCGAGCAATTGCTGTTGGCCCAGCGGCATGGGCTGCCGGTGATCCTGCACGTGCGTCGCTCGGCCGACCGATTGCTCAAGCACTTGCGCCAACTGCCGGTTGCCGGCGGCATCGCGCATGCCTTCAATGGCAGCGAGCAGCAGGCACGCGCCTTCATCGACCTGGGCTTCAGGCTTGGCTTTGGCGGGTCGGTCACGTTCGAGCGGGCCTTGCAGATCCGACGGCTGGCGGAGGACTTGCCGCTTGGCTCCATAGTCGTGGAAACCGATTCGCCCGACATTCCGCCGCACTGGCTCTACCGGACGGCACTGCAGCGTGAATCCGGCATGCGGCAGGGCCGCAACGAGCCGGCCGAACTGCCAGCCATCGGTGTCAAACTGGCCGCCTTGCGCGGAATTTCCGTCGATGCGCTGGCCACAGCGACCACTGCCAATGCGCTTGCCGCGCTGCCACGACTGGCGGGATTGCCGGGGTTGTGAACGCCAGGTTGTTTGGCTCGGCCGGCGGTCGGGGTGGGTCGTTCTCCGGGCACGCTCGCGGGCAGTCATCCCGCGCACACAAGCGCTGCCGCGTCAACACCGTGGCCTGATGATTTGCGTTGTAACGGCCGCGAATGGCCCTGCGCCCGACCCACCCCAACCGCCAGCATCGAACGGATGGGTTGGCGCGCCACGAGGGAGCGTGAAGCATAAACTGTCGCAGCAACCGAAAGGAGGATCGGATGAACAGACGCGATTTGGTCATTACTTTTCTGGCCGTCGGAATTGCGCAGGATGTGGCAACAACACAGTCTCAGAAAGTGGGCTGGCGCATAGGCATCTTGTCTCCGAGTTCCGCAGCTGTCTCAGGACCTTACCTCGAACAGTTCCGGGACGGAATGCGCGAAGCAAACTACACCGAGGGCCAACACTACTCGGTCGAGGGGCGCAGCGCGGAGGGGGTAAGGGAGCGGCTTGATGCGCTCGCCGCAGAATTGGTACGACTCAACATGGATGTCATCGTCGCTGTCACGACCAGCGCTGTCGCCGCAGCGCGGAAGGCAACGGCAACGATTCCCATTGTCTTCGTCTCTGTCGGGGATCCCGTTGCCACTGGCTTTGCTGACAGTTTGGCGCACCCGGGGCGAAACATGACAGGCATGGCCAATTTTTCGGTGGACCTTGCGCCCAAACTCATGGAGCTGCTCAAGTTGGCGGTACCAAGGGCTTCTTCCATCGCGTGGTTGGGCAATACAAGTAACCCTCTCAATGTCCCCGCAACCGCACGGATGCAGGCCGCCGCCAGTGCCATCGGCGTTCAACTCATGCTTACGCACTGGAATGACAACAATGACATAAATGCCGCAATGTCCGAGGCGGCGCGTGGCGGTGCGCAAGCGATCGTGGTCAGTGGTGATCCATACCTGTTTGAGCATAGGAAGGAGATTTCCGACATGGCGATCAAGCATCGACTGCCCTTGATAAGCCCCTATCGTGAATACACGGAAGCGGGCAGCCTGATGAGCTATGGGATCAATGTCAGGGCGCAACTGCGGCAGGCTGCAACATTCGTGGTGAAAATCATGAGAGGGGCGAAACCGGGTGATCTGCCAGTCGAGCAACCGACAACGCTTGAGCTGGTTCTAAGTGCCAAGACTGCAAAGGCCATCGGCATCACGATTCCGCAGTCGTTGCTCATCCGGGCCGACCGGGTGATCGAATAGGTTGAGACAGCCCGCGAATGAAATCCGATGCGAAATCGGTACCTGCATTTCTCTGTCGAGTTCCAGCCAGGCCGTTCAAGGCCGGCGGTCGGGGTGGGTCGGGCGCAGAGCCATTCGCGGTCGTTACAGCGGCGCCTGTCAGTCTTCAGTGTTGACGCGGTTGCAGGCGCGTTCCCGGGATGACTGCCCGCGAGCGTGTCCGGAGAACGACCCACCACGACCGTCGGCCTAGCCAATCAAGGTGGTGCTGGGAAGTGACTACGCGGCGGTCGAGAAATAGCTCGGGGGATAATCCGGGCACCTTGAAACCCCGCCCGCCCAAGCTTCCCGAAGTCAACTTCTCCGACCAGGGGGCCGTCCGTTACTTGCATCTGGGCACCGAATGGGTGCAGGGCTCGATGCTGCTGGACGCGCCTTTCGACATCGAGCTTGAGTACGTGCAGCGGATGATGGTCTGGCTGCTGTTCGTCGAGCCCGATTCGCTGGCCAAACGCCACGCCATGCAGCTTGGCCTGGGCGCTGGCTCCCTGACCAAGTTCTGCCGCAAGAAGCTGCGCATCAAGACCACGGCGATCGAGCTCAACCCGCAGGTGGTGGCCGCATGCCGGCTGTGGTTCAAGCTGCCGGCCGACGATACGAAACTGTCCGTGGTGCTTGGCGACGCCGCTGAGGTGGCGGCGCATGAATACTGGCGCGGCCGCGTGGACGCACTGCAGGTCGACCTGTACGACCAGGAGGCAGCTGCGCCGGTGCTCGATAGCGAAGCCTTTTATGCAGACTGCCGGCGCCTGCTGACCGAGGACGGTTGCATGACGGTGAACCTGTTCGGCCGGGCGTCCAGCTACGGCCAGAGCCTGGCCAAGATCACTGCGGCATTCGGCGCGGCCAGGGTGTGGGCTTTCCGGCCGACGCGCGAGGGCAACACCGTGGTGCTGGCCTTGCGCCAGCCGCAGCGGCCCACCCGGGCCGCACTTGCCGAACGTGCACAAACCGTTGAAACTCGCTGGGGCCTTCCCGCACGCAAGTGGTTGCGGGTGTTCAAGCCCATTGATTGAGACCGCCGGAGCCAACGCCGCCCATGACCGCGCCTGTCAAATCCAGAACTGCCGCACCTAGCCCTTATCGGGGCCCTGTTCAGTGGCGCCAGCTCGTCGACTGGCTGAACCAGGACGGCGTGATCTCCGACGACGAGGCCCGGCGCACGGTGGCGCGTTGCTCCCAGGCCGAGAGCGCGCAGCATCCGCTGGTGCGGCTGGCCGCGGTGGCCATGGAGCGCGTGGGCGGTGGCAAGCCACTGGACATCGAAACCCTGACCCAGTACCTGGCCGGTCGCGCGCAGCTAGATTACCTTCGCATCGATCCGCTGAAGGTCGACGTGGGCAAGGTGGCCGACACCATGAGCGCGGCCTATGCCGAGCGGCACAAGGTATTGCCGGTCCAGGTCACCGCGACCGAGGTGGTAGTGGCCACGGCCGAGCCTTTCCTCACGGACTGGCTCGACGAGGTGGAGCGCCAGGCACGGCGCAAGGTGCGCCGCGTGGTCGCCAACCCGCAGGATATTCATCGCTACACGGCCGAATTTTTCGCGCTGGCCAAATCAGTGCGCGCCGCCCAGCGCGCGGGCGGTAGCGCCGGCGCCGCCAGTTTCGAGCAGCTGGTGGAACTGGGGCGCAGCAACAAGCAGCTCGACGCCAACGACCAGGGCGTGGTGCAGGTGGTGGACTGGCTCTGGACGTATGCCTTCGACCAGCGCGCCAGCGACATTCATCTGGAGCCGCGGCGCGAGCAGGGCGTAATCCGCTTTCGCATCGACGGTGTCCTGCACCCGGTCTACCAGATGCCCATCGGCGTCCTCAACGCCATGACCGCGCGCATCAAGCTGCTGGGCCGCATGGACGTGGTCGAAAGACGCCGGCCGCAGGACGGCCGGATCAAGACCCGCAACCCCAGGGGCGACGAGGTCGAAATGCGGCTGTCGACTCTGCCCACCGCCTTTGGCGAGAAGATGGTGATGCGCATCTTCGACCCCGACACCGCCGTCAAGGATCTGGACGCGCTGGGGTTTTCTCAGCACGACTCGCAGCGCTGGGAGCAGCTGGTCAAGCGCAATCACGGGATCATCCTGGTGACCGGCCCCACCGGCTCGGGCAAGACAACCACGCTGTATTCGACGCTCAAACGCGTGGCCACCGAAGAGGTGAACGTCAGCACGGTGGAAGACCCGATCGAGATGATCGAGCCGGCCTTCAACCAGACCCAGGTGCAGACGCAGCTGGATTTCGGTTTTGCCGAGGGCCTGCGGGCCCTGATGCGGCAGGACCCCGACATCATCATGGTCGGTGAAATTCGCGATCTGGCCACCGCTGAAATGGCGGTGCAGGCCGCGCTGACCGGTCATCTGGTCTTTTCCACGCTGCACACCAACGACGCGCCCTCTGCGGTGACGCGGCTGATGGAGCTGGGCATACCGGGCTACCTGATCAATGCCACGCTGCTGGGCGTGCTGGCGCAGCGCCTGGTGCGCACCTTGTGCAAACAGTGCCGGGTCAAGGACGATGGCCTGCAGCGAACGGCGCTCGATGAACTGGTCAAGCCCTGGACCATTTCTGGCGGTTACCGGCCGTACAAGCCGGTGGGCTGCGTGGATTGCCGGATGACCGGCTTTCTGGGGCGGATGGGCCTGTACGAGTTGCTGACCGTGAGCGAGGCATTCAAGGACAGCGTCACGCAACGGCCCGGTATCGACGTGCTACGCCGGCAGGCGGTGACCGACGGCATGCGGCCCTTGCGGCTGGCCGGGGCCTTGCGCGTAGCAGAGGGGCTGACTACGCTCGAAGAGATACTGACGGCCACGCCGCCGCTGGAATAAGCCGATGAGAAGCCATCCGCAGACGCATCCGCAACGCATTGCCCTGCACAACGAGATCCATGCGCGCCCGCCCGAGGCCATGGGCGCACCGCTGGCCATTTCGCATGTCGTCATGGCGTGCGACGGGCCGCAGCGCGAGGCCAGCCGTGCCCACGTGGCGGCGTTGCTGCGCGACCACCACCTGCCTCAGCCCGACGCGCAGTCGTCTCACATCCGCCTGGAGGTGGGGGCCTTTCGCCTGCGGTGGGAGATGCATACCGAGTTCGTCACCTGGAGCTTCTCGAGGCCTTTTGATGCTACCGAATTCGGCGAGCGTGAGCCGGTCACGGCCGTCGATTCGGTGCCGCAGGAGTGGCTGGCCACGCTGCCCGGCCAATGCCTGGCCAGCGTGCACCTCTGGGTGCTGCCGACACAGGCCTCGGATAGCACCTCGCTGGTCAAACATGTGCTCAACGAGGAGACGCTGGTGGCCTCAACGGTCGCCGACGGCCACGGCGCGGTCTACACTGATTTCGCGATCCACGCCGATGGCTTTTCGCGCATGGTGCTGCTGGCCGACAGCGTTACGCCCAGGCGGCTGGGCCGGCTGGTCCAGCAGCTACTCGAAATCGACACCTACCGTATGGCCGCCTTGCTGGGTTTGCCCGCTGCGCGCGAGGCTGCGGCCGTGCTGGCGTATGCCGAACGCGAGCTGGCCGAACTGGCCGGGGCCATCCGCGCCGCTGCCCGCGACGACGAGCCGCAGTTGCTCGACCGCCTGACCAAACTTGCTGGCGAAGTGGAAGGCCAATATGCCGCCACGCATTCGCGCTTCTCGGCCAGTGCGGCCTATTTCGAGCTGGTGGACCGCCGGATCGCCGACATTGGGGAGTCGCGCCTGGCCGGCCTGCAGACCATTGGCGAATTCATGGATCGGCGCCTTTCGCCCGCGCGCAGCACTTGCGAATGGGCCACCCGCCGGCAGGACGCGCTGTCGCAGCGGGTCTCGCGCATCAGCAACTTGCTGCGCACCCGGGTCGAGATCGAGCAGCAGCAAAGTAGCCAGGCGCTGCTGGGCGCCATGAACACGCGACAGGGCCTGCAGCTGAAGCTTCAGTCCACGGTCGAGGGCCTGTCGGTGGCGGCCATCACCTATTACATCGTGGGCCTGGTCAGCTACCTGGCCAAGGCTGCGCATCCGCTTGGCTGGCCCTGGAGCGCCGAAAGCACCGCGGCCTGCGCGATTCCGCTGGTGGCCCTGTCGGTCTGGTGGATGCTGCGGCGACTGCACCGCAAGGTGCTGGACGCCTGAGTCCACGCCCTGGTGTCCGAAGCCACGCCGAGTCCGTCCACAAGGCTGCTGCCGGGCCTGGCGCTGACCTTATCATCATCAGATTGTTTCCAACAACTCAGGAACTGTCATGGACATGGGAATCGCGGGCAAGTGGGCGCTGGTGTGCGGCGCCAGCAAGGGTCTGGGCTTTGGCTGCGCGCAGGCGCTGGTGCGGGAAGGCGTGAACGTGGTGCTGGTGGCGCGCGGCGCCCCGACGCTGCAACAGGCTGTACGCACGCTGCTGGCCGACCTCGCCCGGCCGGCCGATACGGTGGTCGAGCACGTGGCGGCCGACATCACCACCGTCGAAGGCCGTGCCGCAGCGTTCGCCCGGCACGGTGAATATGACATCGTGGTCACCAACGCCGGTGGCCCGCCGCCCGGCGATTTCCGCACCTGGGACCGCGACGCATGGATCAAGGCGGTGGACGCCAACATGCTCACGCCGATCGAGCTGATCAAGGCCACTGTGGATGGCATGGCGGCACGCGGCTTCGGCCGCATCATCAACATCACCTCCAGCGCCGTGAAGGCGCCGATCGACGTGCTGGGCCTGTCCAATGGCGCGCGCAGCGGACTGACGGGTTTCGTTGCCGGCGTGGCACGCACCACCAAGCTTGCTTCGGCCGACGTGACGATCAACAACCTGCTGCCCGGCGTGTTCGATACCGACCGTGTTCGCGGCATGGCGCACGGCACTGCCGCCAAGACCGGCCAGACCGTGGAGGCGATCATCGAGGCCCGCCGCAACAACATCCCGGCCCGTCGCCTGGGCACCCCCGATGAATTCGGCGCCGCCTGCGCCTTCCTGTGCAGCCGGCATGGCAGCTACATCACCGGGCAGAACGTCCTGATCGATGGCGGGGCTTATCCCGGGACGTACTGAGGCCTTAGCGTCGCGACGAGACGACGATCCCGCCAACAATCAGCGCGAACGCGACGCCGTGGTACAGGTGCGGCAACTCACCCAGGAAAGCCGCGGACAGCACGGCAGCGAACAACGGCGTGAGATTGGCAAAGAAGCCGGCGACGCTGGGTCCTACCCGGTGCACGCCCATGCCCCAGCAGCGGTAGGCCAGGATGGCGGGGCCGACAGCGACGTAAAGCAAGGCGGCGGCCAGCGGAAGGCCGTAGCTGATGTGTGCATCGGTGAGCGCCCACTCGCCGGCCGCGAACAGGCCCGACCACCCCAGCCCCATCACGACCTGCGCCATCAGGAAGGCGGCCCAGTCCGAGCGGATTGCCGGCGGATCGCCGGGCCGGGTCAGTAGCCAGCTGTAAAAGGCCCAGGCCGCTGTTGCCAGCAGGACGTAGAGGTCGCCCGGTACCAGCCGCACCTGAAGCAGCAGCGACCAGTCGCCCCGGCTGAGCACCACCAGCACGCCCATGATCGACAAGACAGCCCCGACCCATTGGCGCCGCGTGACGCGCTGGCCGAAGAATATGGCGCCTATGCCCAGCATCCAGACGGGCGCACTGGCGGCGACCAGTGTCACGTTCAGCGGCGTCGAGGTCTTCAGGGCCAGGTATTGCAGCGCGTTGTAGCAGCCCACGCCCAGCAGGCCGAGCAGCGCGTAGCGTCGCCAGTGCTGCCACAGGCGGCTGTTGCAGCGCAATACCCACCCAGCCAGGGGCAGCAGCAGCAGGAAAGCCAGGGCCCAGCGCAGGAAATTCAGCGTGATCGGCGGGACCAGGTCGTTCACCAGCCGTCCGACCACGGCGTTGCCGGCCCACAGGAGGGGCGGTACGACCAGAAGGGCGGCCGTCGCAGGGGTCAGACGCTGATTGATTGATGACATTGCCGGAGTCGACACTGTATCGACTGGATCAAGGGCCTGCCGCGGCAAGCGGCGGCTTTTCGTGGCAGCATTGCCCGTACAGAATTCATCAACAGGAGATTTTCATGAGCAGAGCAGTTCGCATTGACCAGACTGGCGGCCCCGAGCAGATGAAGATCGTCGATGTCAGCGTCGGCGAGCCCGGCCCCGGCGAGATCCGCATTCGCCACCATGCGGTGGGCCTGAATTACATCGATGTCTACCAGCGTTCGGGCCTGTACCCGTTTCCCATGCCGCTCTCGTTGGGCATGGAAGGTGCCGGGGTTGTCGAGGCCGTCGGCGAGGGTGTTACCCATTTGAAGGCGGGTGACCGTGCGGCCTATGCCAGCAACCCGCCGGGCAGCTACAGCGAAGTGCGGGTGATGCCCGCCAGGTCGGTTTGCAAACTGCCCGAGGCAATCAGCTTCGAGACCGGCGCGGCGATGATGCTCAAGGGCCTGACGGCTGAGTACCTGCTCAAGAGAACCCTGCCCCAGGGCGGGCTCAAGGCTGGCGACTTCGTGCTGTTCCACGCAGCTGCGGGGGGTGTGGGCCTGATTGCCTGTCAGTGGGCCAAGGCCCTGGGCTTGCAGCTGATCGGCACCGCGGGCTCGGACGCCAAGTGCGCCCTGGCGCGCGAACACGGCGCCGCCCACGCCATCAACTACAGCACCGAGGATTTCGCCGCCCGCGTCAAGGAAATCACAGGTGGCAAGGGCGTCAAGGTGGTGTACGACTCGGTGGGCAAGGACACCTGGGACAAATCGCTCGATTGCCTGCAGCCCTTTGGACTGATGGCCAGCTTCGGCAATGCTTCGGGCCCGGTGCCACCGTTTGCACCCGGCATTCTTGGCGCCAAAGGCTCGCTTTACGTCACACGCCAGACGCTGTTCACCCACATTGCGACGCGCGAGACCAACCAGATCATGGCCGACGACCTGTTCGAGGCCGTCACCAGCGGCAAGGTGAAGATCCGCATCGACCAGCGCTATCCGCTGGAGCAGGTGCAGCAGGCGCACCGCGACCTGGAAGCGCGCAAGACCACGGGCTGCACTATCCTCACTTTGTGAGCCTGCTGGTTCCTGACCCGGCCTGGCTGGCCACGCTGCACGCATCGGCCGACCGGCCGCCTCGTGCGCCCCGCGTGCCGCTGCGCGCCGGGGCAGCGGTGATAGGCTCTGTCGAGCCGGAATTCCTTTCTCGGCTCGGCGCCTTGTCGCAGCCGGCCGCGGGTGTGCTCGCAAGAACGACGGAAGGTGGCGCCTGCACCGCGTGGCACGTCACCGGTGACCTGACCGCCAGCCTGGGCCGGCTCGCCCGCGCGATGCGGGACGCCGGGCTGTCCCATTCCTGGCGCGATGAGCAGCTCGCCGTGCACGACCAGGAAGGTAACCGCTTGGGTACCATCGAACGCGCCGTGGTTCACCCGTTGGGCATCACCACCCGAGCCGTGCATCTGGTCGGCTTCTCGCCCGACGGCCGGCACTGGATGCAGCGGCGTTCGATGACCAAGTCGAACGATCCGGGAATGTGGGACACGCTGGTCGGCGGCATGGTGTCGGCTTCGGATTCAGTGCACCAGGCGCTGGAGCGCGAAACGCTGGAAGAGGCAGGGTTGAGGCTGGACCAGCTAAGCGGCGTCGGGCCCGGCGGTGCCGTGGCCACGCGCAGACCGGTTCCGGATGGCGGCGGTACCGGCTATGTGATCGAGCACATCGACTGGTATCGCGGCGTGCTGCCGCACGGTGTGGTTCCTCAAAATCAGGATGGCGAAGTCGACGAGTTCCGATTGATGACACCGGCAGAAGTGCTGGCTCGCCTCGAGCGCAACGAATTCACCCTCGAAGCCGCGCTAATCCTCTGCGCCGCTAAGTTGTAAATGCGGGAGCAGACAGCCGGACG